>DAII01000094.1 GCA_002496065.1 Methanobrevibacter sp. UBA586 | reverse complement strand
CCAAAGAACTAAAAAGATTCAGCAATGGAAAATTGAGCAAAAAGCTGAAAAATTCTTAGAATTAGTCGCCAAATCTTTAGATAAGAATTTGGACACCGCTTATGATGAAGTCGGTTATCAGTTAATGGATATCTTTGGGGATATTTATGGTGCTTTTGAAACTGCCGCTGACGAAGGTGCTGAATCTCTTATAGAAGAAGGAATTGACGAAGATTGGGCTAATGCTATTACTGAAGTAGCTAAAAAGAATATTACTCCTCCTGAAGTACATATTAGTGGTTATGTTGATATTAAAACTTTCGTACCTAACGGTGTAGAAGTTATTATTGATGCTCTTAAGATAGCTGAAGATAACGGTGATGAAGAAGAGGAAATTACAGTTCAATGTGTTGGTGCTCCAAGATATAGAATTACAGTTAAATCTTCCGACTATATTTTAGCTGAAAAATCTTTAAAGGCTGCTGCTGAAAGGTGTATTGAAAGAGTTGAAGAATCTGGCGGTACTGGTTCCTTTTTAAGAGAATTAGAATAAACATATTTTTTTTTATTTATGGGGATTTTTTTAATGAAAATGAAAATGCATAAATGTAATGGGTGTGGAATATATACACTTGAAGATAAATGCCCTAAATGTGGTGGTCCATTACATGTTATTTATCCTCCAAAATATTCTATTGAGGATAAATATGGTAAATATCGTCGCAAATTAAAAAAAGAATCCATGAATAAATAATTCTTTTAAGGAGATGAAAAAATGAAATATACTGAAATTAATGTTTTAAAAGATATTGAATTAATCAATCCTATTTTTATAGAAGCACTTCCTGGTTTAGGTCATGTTGGTAAGCTTGCTGCAGATCATATGATTGATGAACTTGGAGCTGTGAAATTTGCAGAAATTTATTCTCCGTCATTCCCACCTCAAGTATTTGTAGGTGATGAAGGAATTATTGAGGATATGATTAATGAATTATATTACATTAAAGATCTTGGTGAAGATAATCTTGATTTGATTCTTCTTGTAGGTAATACTCAAGGGTTATCCCCTGAAGCTCAATACAGCATGTGTAAAGACATATTGGAGTTCCTTGAACAATATGAAATCTCTTCTATTTACACTCTTGGTGGTTTGGCTACAGGACATCCTATAGAAAGTCCTAAAATTTACGGTGCAGCTACCTGTAAGGAAAACATTGAAAAATTAGAGGAACTTGACATCATCATCAGATCCAACGATGGTGGAATTGTTGGTGCATCTGGTTTATTCTTAGGAATTGGTAAAAGAATGGGATTGGAAGGTTCATGTTTAATGGGAGAAACCAGTGGTTATTTCATTGATGCTGAAGCTGCTGAAACCATGCTCATTAAGCTCACAGAGCTTTTAAAATTCGAAATCAACACCGAAAAGCTTGACGAGAAAGCTAAAGAGATTCGTGAAATGCTTGAAAAAGCACAAAAAATGGAAAGCGAATTGATGAACAGGTCAAGTCCTGATGGTGATGATTTAAGATATATAGGATAAAGTTCATTTCAACTTTATTTTTCTTTTTTATTTTTATTCTCAAAAAATTAATATACTTTTTTTAACAATCTTTATTTATGTTAGTTAATGCTGATTTTCATGTTCATAGTTGTTTTTCAATGGCCACTTCAAAAGACATGCTAATAAAGAATATGGCTCCAAAATCAAAATTAAAAGGTTTGCAGCTTTTAGGTACTGGAGATGCATTACATCCTAGTTGGTTGGACATTATTGAGGAAACCACAACCGAAACGGGAGAGGGTATCTATTCCTATGATGATATGGATTTTGTTTTAACTACTGAGGTTGAAGGGAAGAATCGCATTCATCACGTTATCATGATTCCCTCCTTGGAAATAGCTCGTGAAATATCTGACAGGTTGGTTTCTAAAAACAAGAATACTGATGGAAGGCCTAGAGCACCATACACCGGAGCAGAGCTTAGGGATTTGGTGAAGGAATATGATTGTTTGATTGGTCCGGCACATGCATTCACTCCTTGGACAGGTATGTATAAACGTTTCAACAGTGTCTATGCATGTTATGATGCAAAACCTGATTTTGTAGAACTTGGATTGTCAGCAGATACTTTTATGGCAGATACGGTGGCTGAACTAAAGGATTTTACATTCCTGACAAATTCAGATGCACATTCTCCATGGCCTCATAGGTTAGGTCGTGAGTTTAATCAAATAGAGCTTCAAGATATTTCATACTCTTCTATAAAAAAAGCAATTAAACAACACGATGTTAAAGCAAATTATGGTATGATTCCAAACCTTGGAAAATATCACATGACTGCATGTACTAAATGCTACAAGTTAATTGATCCAACCATTGCAAAGGAAAACAAAATGAAATGCAGCTGTGGCGGAACCATTAAGAAGGGTGTTGACTTTAGGATATCTGAAATAGCGGACTATGATGAACCGAAACATCCTGATTTCAGACCACCATACATTCATCTGATGCCTTTAGCTGAACTTATATCCTCCGTTTATGATAAAGGAGTCACTACAAAAACGGTTCAGGGAAAATGGCAAGTGTTGATTGATGCATTTGGAACTGAAATTGATGTTCTTATTAACGCTCCAATTGAGGAAATTAAAAAAATAGATTCTGCCATCGCACCGGGAATTGAAGCCTTCAGAAATAGGACATTGGACATAATACCTGGTGGTGGAGGGCAATACGGTAAGATTTCTTTCGATGGAGAACTTGAGAAAAGGGAAGAGGAGAGCCTAACCACTCTCGACTCATTTTGCAAGCAGTAATGAATTTCCCACTACAATGAGGGTAATTCCCATATCTCCTATTAAAATTGCCTCCCAAAGATTGATGTAGCCCATAACTCCAAGAATTATTAAAACGGCTTTTACGATTAAACAGAACGCTACATTGAATTTAATTTTCCTCATTGTTTTACGGGCTAGTTTTACTAGGGATACAATTTTAGACAACTTGTCTTCAAGGAGGATTATGTCTGCGGTTTCAATGGCAACATCAGCTCCTTCAAGACCCATAGCAATACCTACATTTGCCATTGCAAGTGATGGGGTATCGTTAACACCGTCACCGACCATGGCAACATCACCATATTTTTCTACGGATTGCTCAACAATTCCTAGCTTATCTTCAGGAAGCAAATCGGCATAATAGTTATCTAGGCCGAGTTTTGATGCCACTTCTTTGGCAGTTTGACTGTTGTCTCCTGTAATCATGGCAGTTTCAATGTCTAAATTTTTAAGGTTTTCAATGGTATCCTTACTTTCGGGTCTAATTTTATCCATTAAAGTAACCAATCCCAAAATCTTATCTTCAGTACCAATTAACACTTCAGTACCTTTTTTGGATTCAACACCTTCTTTAAACAATGTTTTTTTACCAATGAGATAGGTAACATTATTAATGTCTCCCTTAAGTCCTTTTCCTGCAATTGATGAAAAGTTGTCAACTTCCAAAAGTTTTATTCCATGGTCTTTTCCATAGCTATTGAATGCATTTGCAATGGGGTGGTTTGATTTGGCTTCAATTGAACNNACAATTTCAAGAAGCTCCTTTTCACTGTAATTGGAATTTGATTTGACTGCATCTATTTTGAGACTTCCTTCAGTCAGGGTTCCTGTCTTATCAAACAGCACTTCCTTGACATTTGCCAATGCTTCAATATATTCCCCTCCTTTTATTATTATTCCATTTCTGGTCCCCTTTGTAATGGCCGATACTATTGAAACCGGTGTTGATATTACAAGTGCACAGGGGCAGGATATTACAAGTAATGTAAGTGCCCTATAAGTCCATTCATAAACGGAATATCCCAAAATTGTAGGAATGATGGCTACCAACAATGCAAGTACAACCACCAATGGAGTGTATATCTCTGCAAACCTATCAATGAAAAGATCAATCTTGGCTTTGTTCTGCTCTGAATTTTTTATCAGTTCAACAATCTTGGCAAATATTGTATCGTTGGAATCCTTGGTTACTCTGATTTCGATATATCCATCCTCATTAATTGTAGATGCATAAACTTCATCATCTAAAGATTTGGAAACGGGAATGCTTTCTCCTGTAATTGAGGATTGGTTAACTGAAGTATGTCCCTTTGTTATTATGCCGTCAATTGGAATTTTATCCCCAGGTTTTACAATAACAATGTCTCCAACTTCAATATCATTAACAGGTTTTGTATGTTCATGATCTCCATGTTTTACTATGGCCATGTCTGGAGTTAGTTTAACAAGTTTGGCAATGGATTTCTTAGACTTGTTCAAGGAATACTCTTCCAAATATTCACCCAGGTAGAACAAAAGCATTAATATAGCTCCTTCTTCACCGGAACTCAACAAAAATGCTCCAAATGTAGCTATTGTAACGAGAAGCTGTATTTTCACATTTCTCTTAAATAATTGTCTCAATCCACTGACTATAATGTCCTTTCCTATAAACAATGCAGCTATTAAGAATATTATCTGGCTTACAATGGGATTTGTCAGATTGGATATTTCAGTTAAATAGCCAATGCCTATAATGATTGCACCTATTGTGAATGTTAAAATGGGCTTTTTTGATGTTTCTTCATATTCTTCAATGTTTTCTAAGATATCTCCATCACAGCAGGAACATCCTTCCTCATCGCTACAGGAGTCATGATGATGGTGATGGTGGTCATGACTCATATTCTTCACCCTTTTCTATTAGTTTTATTATTTCATCATTGTTCAATGAGTAAAAGATTTGCTTGTTTTCCTTTCTGAATTTGACAATGTTGCTATTTCTCAAATGTCTTAACTGATGGGAAACACTTGACTGACTCATGTCCAAAAGCAATGAAAGTTCACAAACACATAATTCTCTATCCTGAAGGGATAGGATTATTCTTACTCTATTATTATCACTCAATATCTTGAATAGGTTACATGTTTTTTGAATCGTGTCATTATCTTTCATTTTATTAGAGATTTCATCAATTAATTCTGATCTTACGCTTTTGATTTCACAAAGGTCATTTGAGCACATATGAACATATATTCATATGAACATATATAAAATTTTCTAAAAAGAGATTTGAAGCTTAATGTTAAATTCATAAAAAAAGCGGACTTGGAGGGATTTGAACCCTCGATCTTAAGATTAGGAGTCTTACGCCCTTCCAGACTAGGCTACAAGCCCATGAAATAATGTCTATTAAAATATTAATTTAAAGTAAAAATAATAAAAAAAGATTAAGCGGACCCGCCGGGATTTGAACCCGGGGTCTTCGGATTAGAAGTCCGACGCCCTATCCAGCTAGGCTACGGGCCCTATCTTACAGTATTATTAATTTATGCTGTTTCTCGTATATATACTTATTGGTTTTTTAAAAAATATGTTAGAGGAATTAATCCTCCTATATTATTGATGAACTATCCAGGTGCTCCACCTTCACCACCAATAACAGTTCCACGGTATGAAACTTGGATGTATCCTACTACATGTCCGTTGTTTAATACAGGAACATTGTAATATGAACCGGTGTCTATAGGGGTACCTGCATAACAGCCTTCTTGTGTAATTGCACTTGAAGCAACACTTTTAGCAGTATCTTTACTTATTTTACTTGTACCTGAACTGCCTCCAG
>DAII01000084.1:4189-4357 GCA_002496065.1 Methanobrevibacter sp. UBA586 | reverse complement strand
ATTTTTTAGGAGGCTTATAATTATGTGTATAGCAGCACCAGCACAAGTTGTGGAAATTAATAAGGAAGAAGGAAGTTTGTTTGCTGATTTTGGTGGAGTAAGACAAGAAGCTAAAATAAGTCTATTGCCTGACATAGAAGTCGGGGATTATGTTTTAATACATGCAGG
>DAII01000084.1:3871-4146 GCA_002496065.1 Methanobrevibacter sp. UBA586 | reverse complement strand
CTAAAGAAATGGAACAGGCAAGAAGAGAAGCAGGGATGATGAATTAGTAAATAGAAACTCTATTTACTCCTTTTATTTTTAAAAATTCGTTCATGGTTTCTCCAGGGACGATATCATTTGTAATAATTGTCAAACGGGGAAATTCCTCAATTTCAATATCCTCAGCATAAGCTTGGCGGATATTCACGTTTTTTTCAGATATTATTTTTGTAACTGCAGCAAGGATATTCTCATTTTCAGAGGTTACCTCAATTTCAATCACTCCAAGATTTAGG
>DAII01000084.1:3479-3856 GCA_002496065.1 Methanobrevibacter sp. UBA586 | reverse complement strand
CTGAAAAGATTGTAAAGGTCAGGATCATTTTGTATGACTTTTATTGTTGATTTGATTGCTCTTCTATCAACGTTTGCTGCAGTAGCCAAGGCATTATCATTTATTTTTAAATTACCACAGTAAATTTTACCGTCTTCCTTCAAACATAATCCAAGTTCAATCATCTTTTTGGCCACTTTCATTCTGGCTGGATATTTGTCAAATTTTTCTCCTAATTTTTCCCACATTTTAAAACCTTTTTTCCATTAGTAATTTATTATTAGGTTATTACATTATAAAAAATTAAGGATAGAACAAGCTATTAAATTATAAAATTATCATTAAAAGAAGTTAAAATATAAAAAGTAGTAGGCTAGATGGGATTCGAACCCATGACC
>DAII01000084.1:1882-3470 GCA_002496065.1 Methanobrevibacter sp. UBA586 | reverse complement strand
AGCCTATAAGAACAAATAATTCGAAATCGTTAACATTTCGGTCAACACTAATACTATATATCTAATTATATATAAAGGTTTTGGTTTAATAAAATAAAATGTGTTAAATACACATTTTTATTTATTTATTAATCATCTCGTTAATTTGATCAGCCATCATGTGATCTTTAATTTCAATTTCTGCTTTTTCAATACCGTCAACTTTTTCTGCTTCGGTTTTTGCATCAGCAGCAATACGTGCTACACTCATACAACCTGGGTTGGTTGGTTTGATTACGATTTTAGCTGTGTCACCGTCCACCTCGATATCTTGGACAATGCCCATTTCTACAATACTTACTCCCATGTGTGGGTCGTTGATTACTGCTACAGCATCTCTTACTGTATTAACCATTTCTTCTGACATAATAATTTCCTCCTTGTATAATATTATTCTAAAAATGATTTTCCTATTTAAACTGTATTTATAATAATATATATAGGTAATGTATTTTGCTAACAATTAGTAACCATTTTATATTATTAAATTATTTATTGTATAAAAAATAGATGTTTTAGTGAACTTTGTATAATAATTTGTGGGTGAGGAAAGATATGAAGGATAAAATTAGTGTCATTTTGCCTATCTTTAATGTAGGACCTCATTTGAGGGAAGGAATAGAATCCCTCCTTAACCAGACAATAGGTCAGGAAAACTTGGAAATAATAATGGTTGATGACTGTTCTACAGATGACAGTGGAAAAATTGCTGACGAATATGCCGAAAAGTATGACTGTTGCAGGGCATTTCATTTTGAAGAAAACAGCGGTTCGGCTACAGCTCCCCGTAACAGAGGGCTTAAGGAGGCTACAGGTAACTTCATCATGTTTCTGGATCCTGATGACAGATATGTGGAAGATAGCTGTGAAAAATTATATGCAGCTATTGTTGAACACGATGCTGATGTTGCATTCGCTCGTTTCAGACGAGTATTTCCAGATAAAGTGCAAATATCCTACTCTCCATTTTTAGATGATATTGATAACATTTATATGGGTGAAAATCTTCAAACAGACAATCCTTTAAATGTTTCAGATGAAATATGGGATACTGTATTTAAAAGAATACTTTACGGGAAAAACAATGCTCATAACTATAACGGGGACCTGCCTGTTGATGAAGTCATTGTCGATAACATAAACGATGAGGTTAGTCTTTTGAACATCCCTCCTGCGGTGTGGTCTAAAATATATAAAAGGGACTTTTTAATGGATAATAATATTACATTTCCAGATTTCCGTTGCGGAGAGGATTTGGCATTTTCACTTGAGGTGTTCTTGAAAGCTGAGGGAATAGTATTTTTGAACAATTACATCTGTTGCAACTACTATGTTCGTGAAGAGGATGAAAACAAGTCAATCACACATGACGTTGATTTGAGATTCCTTAAGGAACTAATGGAGGCATACATTTACTGCAGAAATCTTACAGGTGGATATTCAAGTGAGATACAGTCAACAATAAATCCATATCTGATGTACTGGATGAATAGCTGGAAAAATGCTTCACTTACAAGAGATGAGAATATAGAACTTTTAAAAACAGTAA
>DAII01000084.1:0-1877 GCA_002496065.1 Methanobrevibacter sp. UBA586 | reverse complement strand
GATTCTTATTATCAACCATAACTACAATGATTGAATCTGCAATACATACAAAAAAGAGTTAATAGAGTTTATTTAACTCTATATTTTATTTTTACACCAATTCCATTTTTGCACTCTTCCATTTCACGACCTGTCATGACGGCCTTTCCAACTCCAACAACATTATCATCCTTCACAACAACAACTTCGTCTTGAGGAAGGATATTATGGTCTGCCTTATTGATTCCTGGTGCAAAAACGGTATTTGTTTCCAGATTGAAATCAATGTTTACGATGTTCAATCCAAGATCTCTAAGAATTTCTCCGCCTTTCAGATTAAGTGTGTATAATCCGTAATCCCTATTTAACATAGCTATCGGCTGATTGTCCACCATAATCTTTCTGTGATATCTTCCACGGGTCTTAACATTGTCAGGAATGAAATCAACGGCTTTAGGCCCCCATTGGTAGATAGCTATGGATCTGAGCTCATGTAAAACTTTTTCTTTCCTTGGAACCTTTTCATGATTCTTAAGTTCGGTTCTTAGGTTATAAATTGAATCAGGTGAAGTTGGTCTTCCGTTTTCACAGGTATAAACACAATCATCTAAATATTGTCTGCATACCTTTTCATATCCTCCGGAGACATTTGCAACAACCCTTTTACCCTTTACATACCTTTCAAGGAGTTTTCCAGCCTCATCTATTTCATCCTGTGACCAGTCACCTGTAACTGCCACATCATAGGATTGAATTGGGAATGTATTTTCAAGTTCCCTAGGACAAATTCCAAAGGGTGATGTGATTATCAATTCTTGAAAGGAACGTGTGGCCTTTCTAAATTGCATATGTGATTTTGAGTTAGAATAAGGTTTTTTCATACTGCATGGGAGTAAAACAACAGTATCTCCCATTGGTTTCATAAGTTCCATTCTTTGTCTCCACCTTACAGCTTCAGGACGGTAGAGAGATTCTTCACTTGAACATATAACTTTCATTGTACTCACTCTTGTCTGAGTTCCTTATGAAGTAAAATAAGTCTATTTACTTTCTCTTCAGGATTATCTACTTTTCTTCTGGTCTTTTCAATGACGAAATTCAAATCCACTTCTTCAGTTCCACTTATCAGATTGTCGGCATGGGCCACAATCTTATCTTCCAATGTCTGAGGAACGTATGATTTTATTGGAAGTCCCAGTTCAGCAGCTTCACTTTCAGTAATTCCCGCTCCGATGTGTCTTTCTATAATGTTGCATACATCATCACAGTAACCAAGGTCTCTAGCTATTTCGGCTCCTTCAACTGCATGTCTGATACTGTGGGTTCTGCTTCTTCCAATGTCATGAAGTAATGCACCGGTTTTTATAAGATCAAAATCTACATTGTCAAAATCTTTTGCCATTTTCATGGCTTTAGCATAAACGGCTTTACAATGCTCAATAACATTTTCAGGGCATTTTACTTCTTTTAAAACTTTAATTTCCATAGCAATCTACTTTATTTTTTTAGAAAAAGTTTTAAAATGTTTTTCACTGGTGGTTATGTAATCTTTAATTTCTTTGATTATTTCAGAATTGTCGTGGTATATCAATTCCTCACCGCATTCAGGACATATGAACTCCAATTCAGATGCATCATCAAAGCTTAACCTGTAATGGCCTTCAGGACAGATGAAAAACATGTTTGACTCTTCCCTTTCCAGTTCTTCGTTTAACTGTTTAAGGTTGAGTTCTGAAGATTTTTTAATGATGTTTACAACCTCATCTTCATCAAATTTCCAAGCGTAGGTATACCATTGAGTTTCTGGATCTTTACTTCTTTTATAATTTGCCAATTGGGCGTCATACAATTTATATAAATATTTTCTGACAAAATTAAGTTTGATTCCTGTTTTCTCC
>DAII01000079.1:3087-9300 GCA_002496065.1 Methanobrevibacter sp. UBA586 | reverse complement strand
GAATATATTAATATAAAATATATTAATTATAGTATATAAATACATTGGGAAAAAAAGTTTGCTTTTATTAGAACGAAAAAATGGCCTGATTTTCTAAAAATGGAAATATTCATAATTATTGACAGAATCAGTTATTTCTCACAAATACAGAAAATATAAAGAATGCTAAAAAAGTTATTTGAATTAGAAGTATTAATATCCTCAAGGTAGAATCATAATACCGAAATTTTTAAAAATCGATGTTTGTCAGCCCAATAGCTCATGAGGATATCATTTCTTACTTACTCATTTTTATTTAGATAATAGGTTTATGGATGATATCACATTATTCTTTAGCTATATCATCCCTAACAATTCCTATTATTTGAGAAGGCTATTTCCTCTTTTATTTAAAAATATTCCAACAAGTATTAAAAGTATTATGAATACAACAAGCCCTATTATTGTTTCAGGAGAAGCTATCGAAACGCCATTAGAAGATGATTTTCCCAATACATTTGCAATATTTGGTATTACAATTGCAGACAATAAAAAATATGCTCCTAAAAACAACATGAAATTTCCCAAAACTATAGGATAAGGTTTTTTAATAAATTTCATAATAATACCTGATGCGAAATATGTAATTAGCATTACAGCAACCAACGCAATTGCTACAAATATACTTAAGTGAAATGCTCCCAATCCAACGGATGGTGCAACAACCAATATACTTACGACAATTGATCCAAAACAACATGGACATGGTGCTATGATTGCCATACATGCAACAGTACTTGTATTTCTTTGAAAGACTTTCCACTCCCTTATTGTAATTAAACCAGCTATTATCATTATAGCAGCCATTACAATATAGAATAAACTATTATAGCTATATATGGCTTCAGTTATTTGAGCTGAATAAAAAGAAGCTATATATGATATTATCAAGACTCCAGCACCGTAGGAAATACAAACGGTTGCAAATATTTTTTTCTTCATGTTAGATAGTCCTGAAGCCAATCCTAATTTGAAACCAAATACTAGAACCGCTGCAAGAACTCCTAATTCCCATAATATACCTATCAATTCCATATTTTTACCTACATTATCATATAATTTGATTACAAGTCAAAAAATAAAAAAGAAAATCAATTAAAAATAATTGAGTTTTCTTAAAAATTATTCATTTTCCTTTTTCTTTTTAAAGTATCCTGCCGCAAATATAACAACCAATAAAACAACAGCTATTAAAGCCGGAATGGACATTGCAGTCTTAGAAGTTTTTTGTGTTGATGATGATTTGTGAATTTCATGAGCATTTCCTGAATTTTCACTTCCATCTGATGGGCTGTTACTGGATGCTGCTGAGATTTCAGAAGCTTCAACACCTATATTACCTGATTCACCATAAGAGCTTGCACCATTAGTGGCTGAATTTGAAAATAATGTTGAATTTCCAATTGCATTGGTATTTTCAGAATTTTGTTCATCAGAATTTGAAACATCATCACTAGGATTTTGCTGATTTGGATTATTTGAATCCGGAATTTTCTGCAGGAAAATTGGATTTTGTGTCGCTTCATAAAGTTGTTTGTTTAACTGAGATAACAAATCGGCATTAATGTATTGAACCGCCCATTGCATCATTGCTATATTACCACAACTACAATCACAGCAAGCAACTCCACTTTGGACTACTGCATTTGCCCAACTATTTGCCAAACTAGAGAGAGTTTGATCATTACTGTTCCAATATCCCTCGTAAGCAGCAGTGAGCATTGTTCCTGCAGATGAAATGAATGCGTAATTATTGTTTCCGGTATTAAGCCAATCTGTAACGCCCAATCCATATTTATCTTTAAAGTAAATGTCATAGGCTTCATCCCACATCCAGTTTCCAACAGCTGAAGGTCTTGTTACAGACCATCCAAGCAAATTGTTTAGAAACTTATTTGAAATGTAACGAGCACCACTGTAACCTTCATCCATCATTCCCTTAATCCATTCTGGGTTGAAATATCTGGAAATAGTTTCTTTAGCTAAAACTGCTTCAATAGTGCTAACGTAAGGAGTGTTTTTATCCCCATACATTAAAACATTCATGTTAGGTGCCTTTCCATTAATTAAACCAATTGCTAATGAAGCACCACCCCAATAATCAAAGAAATCATCATTATCCGCAACACCATATACATTTGTATTACGGCTTACAATGAAATCTCCAGTATTATTTAATGCTCTAATGAATACTATTGGATTTGTTTGACCCCAATAATTTTTAGAATACATATTACCCATTCTATTTAAATAGAAATTAGCTAATTCATCTGTATTATTCCATGTCCAACTTAATGAAACAGATTTTGCTATACCTGCTCCAAAATCGCCATTAGGTGGTGCAAAAATACGTGTGATAGCACATTCTGCCGCATATTCATCAGAATATCCCAATTCTTTATAATAAATGAAATCAGTCAACCAATGTTTGGCAACATAATTATCATCTAAAGATTCTCTGCCTGCACCTTAATATGCTATTCCTCCTTCGATGAATTTAAGACCGTTTATAATGTTTGAGCCCCATTCACTTCCAGTGATAGTTTTATTATTAATTAATGTTAAATAAGACCTAGACAAAGCTATTCTAAACGCATTATCCAACAATGAAATTTGAGTACTATAAAGGTCTCTGAAATTACCACTTGTGATAACTGTTACATCAATTCTTTTTTTATCCCACCCATCAGGACGAACCAAATCTTCTAAAGCAACGTAAGTAGGTATGGATTGTACTTTAGTTCCTACCCTCTCACCGTCATCGTTGTTTCCNNTTCCACCTGCACTTGGAGACGCTGTATATACTGGTTTCATTCCGAGTAAATATAAAACTACAGAGACCAATGCACCATCATCTCTAGCTGTTTCAACACACCAAATTCCCATAACAAGTTTTTCAATGTCTGGGTTTAAGGTGGACAATGACAATAATGTTAAAATCTTTCCATAATTATAAGCGTTTTCTGTTGGAAGTTCCTGAGATTGATCATGGAAAAAATTACCTCCAGTAGGAAGGCTGTTTATATCCAATATATCGCCTGCAGGACCTGGAGCNNCAGCAATATATCCTCCATTCAATGCTTTAATAAATGAACTGATTTCATTCTCAATGGAATAATTAATTAATTGAGCATAATGCTGAGCATATTCAAGAGCAGCCAATAAAGAGGAACTGTTTGAACCAATTACACTAGCCACAACATCACTGTCATAATACAATAAAGAAATAACCACATCAGAGGACAGGTTTAAAATAACATCACGTTGGAGAGCATTAAGTTGATCATAATTCTTGGAATATTTTATTAAAGAAAGTTCATNNCCATTATATGTGAACTTCTGGCCAAGTGCAGTGGAAACCGCATAACCAATGTCCTTATCTGTCCAAGACTGACCTAAAGTATGAAGTCCTAATGGATATAAAGTATTTTGAACTGACAATAAAAATTTGTCAACCTCTGAAACTAAATTATCATCACTCAATGCATCAAATTCACTTTGAGTAATTCCCATTGATTGAACATAATTATTTAAAGTTATTAAAACTCTTATTTCATTAGATAAATTCTTTTTAACGTTTTCATCCAATGTGTTTTCATAATTGTTTATCAAATTAGCAATGGTTGTTAAATTACCGTATAATGATGTATAAGCTAATGGAGAAGTTAAATGAGAAATCATGACAGCAAAACCTCTTCTTTTTGCTTGTAATCCTTCACCTAAACCATCAGATATGTAAAAGTAAATTTGTGGAACATTCCCAACTAAAATGGAACCATAATCAGTAGTGGATAACAAAACTTCTTTTCCAGGTAACCATTCATGAGTTGCATGTCTTCCAACAAAAACCATTGCTGACGGATATTTAGTTTGCATATAATAAAATGCAGCCAAATATTGATGAGTAGGAGCAACTGCTGAATTATGATATAATGCATCTGAATCGGCTTCCCATCCTCTTTGAGGTTCTGGAGCAACAAAAATGTTACCGAACTGCAAACCTGGAATAACAAAGTATTCAGTTCCATTTCTAGTAACTGTCATTATATTTCCAGGTGCTTCTCCCCATCCATTTAAACCTGAAATATTTAAATTTCTGAAATCCTGTTTTAACTCTAAAAAGCGATTATAATCATTTTCAGAACCTGATTTCAAATAAATGGATAATGTTTTTATAATATCATCCAATATTGGAGTAGCAACAGCAGTGTAATTGTCAGGAAGCAATGCTATTATTCCATTATACCAATCTTTTAAAATATCATCCATAGGATCAATATAGTTGATTGCAACAGCATTTCTTGATAATTCACCAATATATGCAACAGGCCCTTCAATAACTTGTAATCTTGAAATTGGTTCTAAATTATTAAACCATTCCACATATTCCCTAACAGGCAATAACACAACATTACTTCTGTTAGCTAACTTTTCAAGTTCTCCAGGGGCCCATGTTGCTACATTAATACCGCATTGAATCATCATATCCTCAAGTTCTTGAGGAGATGATGGTAATTGTCCCACATCATAACCTTCTGCTTTTAAGGTGTATAAAAGATTATAGATGCTGGTAATTGAATCTAAATAACTTGATCCTATATTTTGTTTTCCAGGAGGATAATTGAAATAAATTAAGGATATTTTTTTCATAGAATTATTAATGTGGTTTAATTCTGACCATGAGACAATCCTGTCTGTAAACAAATCAATATTTTTAAGGTGTGCATCGTATCCTGTTCTTTGAGCTCCGGTTTTTGTGGAAATAGTATGGGAAAATCCACCTACAAAAGTTGCTTCAATGATTCCTTGAGCTTCTCCTATAGCTACATGCCACCATTTATCACTCCTGTTTCCAGGAAGTCCTGTAGCACTTAATTCCCACATTTCATTACTTATATAATCTGAATGAACAGCTCTAAAGACAGGAACTCCAACATCCTCAAAAAATTGTGTTGTATTGTCAAATAATGATCCTCCAATACCATAAGCCGGCATTGAAATTATAGCATCAACAAAAATATTATATTTTGATGAGTCATTTAAAAATGCTTGATAATCTTTAGCACTTGTAAAAGATTCGACCATGACTTTCAATTGGTTTTCTGAACCTCCAGCAGCAACTACTGGTATGACATTACATCCTTTTCTCTCTAATGCTTTTATTAACTCATAATAAGGCTCTAATGCTGCACTATTAACATACATACTACTTTCAAGCAAACCTATAGTAAAATTATATGACGGATTGAAATAAGTATTGATGTACTCTTCTAAACTCATGAATTTATCCCTATAAATTCCATACTCATATGTTTTGGAAAAAATAGGATCATTATAAGAACATGGATAACCCATATAATTTAATGAAAAAAGTATTTGATTTATTTGATTTTCTTTATTGTTACAGTCTTTATAAAGAACCATCTGATTAAATACATCATTTACTTTTTTCCCATTACCTTTAGTTATATAATCATATACAGTGGAGTATGATAAACCTCTTTTTGTAGAGGAAAAATATTCTTTAAAAAAATTGGAAGAATAAATGGTTTCATCATTAAAAATTCTTTGGAAATTAACCGTAGAATATTTTATTAAATCAAATGATTCTGCTTGTGAACTAGATGATGCTTCTAAAAATAAAAACAATTCTTTATTAGCCAATTCTGGATATTTACCCAATAAATTTGTAAATACTGAATCTGCATCAGTAGCTAACCAATTAACAACTACAACATCACTATTTTTAATCAGATTGTATAATTGAGTCTCCTCCATATTATAAATTTGACTACAACTCCTAACCTGAATATTTACATCCGTGTAATTGTTTAGTATTTCACATGCTGCAGAATNNGTTCCACCATTATCACTTATAAATAACATGTTTTTCTCATTAGAATTAATAGCTTTATTTAAATTAACATCAGTGCTATCTTCATTAATAACTGAAGTTTCATTTATGCTTGTCTGATTTTGATAGTTTCCATCGTCAGCAAGAACATTACTGCATGAAAGCAACATTACCAAAATAATTATAAATATGTTTTTTTTAAAGGAAAATTTTTTATCGCCAAAAAAAATTCTCATAAGATACCTCCTTAAAACAAAATTGAATTTGTTTTAACATGGATTTTATTTTTATAAATTATTTGTAATAAATTTAATCATTAT
>DAII01000079.1:0-2981 GCA_002496065.1 Methanobrevibacter sp. UBA586 | reverse complement strand
AATATATTTAATTAAAATAATGAAATGTTAAACAAGATTTATATTAAAAATTAAAAAAAATGATATTCAAAAGAATATCATTAATATGCTGTTTTAATTTGAGTTCCACCAGTACAAGAAGTGTAAAGTGAAGTACCTGCAAATGAATGNNAGGTAAAGATGCATATCCATTTTCATCAGTAGTTCTTGTATAAGCTGCAGACCCTACATGTATAGTTACTTTTTGATTAGCTAAAGCAACTCCCACTTGATCTACTAAACGTACTTTTAATAAGTCACCTTTATTTGTGATTTTATTTAATGGATTTGATACAAATTTTGCCTCATTTCTGATTGAAGTTAAAACAAAGGTTTTATTTGTTTTTTCCAAACCAGGTTCATCAATTGAAATAACCATACTCCATTTACCCATCATAAGATTAATGTTCAATCCTGCAATACCATTTTCATCAGTNNCCTTTAAGACAAATAGTGAAATTAACTTTCTGATTGGTTAAAAGACGATTATTTTCATCTTTTAAAAGTATTGTGAATTTGTTTCCAGTTTTTGTGACAATAGTCATGTCAGTACCGACAATAACCGGTTTAATAACTGCTAAAACAGTTATGGAAACATTTTTACCACAGGAGTTGTAGACATCGCTTCCTTTATAATATACTGTACCGTTATAGACACCAGGATTTAAATTGATGTCAAGAGTGGCTTTACCATCATCAGAGGTAGTTTTATTATAAATTACGCCACCTATTTCAAAGGATAAAGTAGCGTTGGATATTGGATTACCCTTATTGTCTGTTAAGGTAGCAACCCATTGAGTTCCATTTTTATAGTATTTAACTATATCCTCAGAAGTTAAGGTTGTGTTAGCTAAGGTTGTGTTAGCTTTAACTTTTTCAACAACAAGTACTTGATGTAACGCTAAAATAGTGGAACCTGTTGATTGGAAAAATACTGTATTGTTGTCTTTTAAATTGTTTACATCGAATTTAATAGAATCGAAAGAAGAAGAAGTTCCGTTCCATACATTGGTAAATTCTTCTCCATTAATTACAATATTACCCTCTCCAGTTTGTGCACTAGCTGCACAAACATATAAAGTACCATTAGTAGCACCGTCGCTGTCAATATCAAATTTTGTAAATGAACCTGTGATTAAATTTTTATTGTTGGTGATTGAAAGTAAATCCGCATTTTCAGAAATGTAGATGTTTTTAACTGTGTTAGCAGTATCGTCATTATATAACAACATGAGAGAAGCAGGATAAACAGCTGTAAGGCCATTAGTCTTAGCAATAGTTAAATTATTTTTTCCAGATTGTATAAGGGAAGTTACATTGTAGACAAACAATCCATAACCTAAACTACCAAAGGATCCCATATTGGACTGATCACGGTACATTGCAATAGGAGATATGATATTGTTATTGAAGGTTACATTCCAAACAGGATATTCACTACCTGTAGTTTTGTCCCAATTATATGAAACATACAATAATCCTTCAACAAGCTCAACATTGGATATATCCCAAGCAACAGCTATATTTGTAACAGCACCACTTGCATAANNATAAGTGGAAACATTTTGATTAAGAATTAAAATATCTCCTGTAATGTTATATTTTCTAACAATAGTTCCATTCATTGGAGGATATTCAAAATCCTTACCTAAATTACCATTGTAAACAAGTGTACATAACATGGAGGATTGATTAACCTCAATTCCATTTTCATCTTTAATTATGAATGTATAATTAATTTTGGAATTATTTTTACCTAAAACAGTATTTTGAGTAATTGGTCTGATGGTTGGATCAGTAATTGCAATGGTGTTGGAACCATTTACTAAATTAATTCCATTAACAGTATTTAGAACTTTATCTCCCTCCATCAAGACGAGAGAATAATTGTTTAAATCTTTACCATTGTTATCAATTTTTGCTGTTAAGGTATTGTTTACACCAGCATAAGCATAGTTTACCCCTGAACTTACATATTCTGCTTTAGGTGTTATGCTTACATTTACAGTTTCTTTTTCATTTATTGTTAACAATTCAATGTTTTCTTTAAATGAAGCATATGTTGATGAAGGAGATGTTGTGTATGTAAGAGTGTTGTCTTTTCCTAATTCAAACAAAGAGGTAACATTCCATTTTTCATAAATACAATAGTTTCCATAATTTTCAGCAAGAGGATCTAATAATATATTATCATTAAATTCAATTTGACCATTTGCACTAGCTAATGCAATGGTTTGAAGTAAAACCTCATCATACTCACCGTTATAATCTTTAGTGTAAATTAAATTAGAACGGTTACCACCTTTAACCCATGACTGTCCGATGTTTAAGAAATAAGCTATCTTATCATCGTCAAAATCATTATATGCTACGATTAAAGAGATTAATTTTATTCTTCCATCAAAACTTAAACCATCCATTGCAGTATTTGCTACCCTAATTGTTACAGAATCACCAGGTTTTAAATTATTTAAGTCCTGAGTAACATTATATACCATCTGATAATCAGAATATTGTTTGGTGGTATGGTTATTGATTACATAAACAGCAGGATCATTAGTAAGAACTTGGTCAAACCACAATTCTTCATAACCCAAGTTTTTAGTTTCGTTAGTTTCATTTGATGTACTTAAAGTTACATTTGACCATAATCCATATGAAGGAGATCCACTTCCGGAATAAACATTAACTACAACAGTTGCAGATGTTATTTCCTTGGAATCATTGGGAATCTGATAGGTGAGTTCACCTGTAGTTTCCGTGAATGGATTGGCATATACTAAATCCACCCCTCCAGAAACAGTGCCTGAATCTACTTCAGGCATTGCAGGGGCTTCTTCAGCAAATGCGTTGTTCATAACCAAAATACTAAAAAACAAAACTAATAAAATAGCCATAATTTTTTTATTAAATTTCATTTTTTCACCATTGAGTTAATACTAACTCAAATATAATTATTAAAT
>DAII01000046.1:3961-6076 GCA_002496065.1 Methanobrevibacter sp. UBA586 | reverse complement strand
TTGCTGCTTGACATCTTATCTCCACTCAATCCTGTAAGGAATCTGTGATAGGTGGATGCAGGAGGGATGAAACCCAGTTCCTCTGAAAGCTTGTGGGCAATGTCCCTTGTCAATCTTATATGAGGATCTTGATCTATTCCTACTGGAACAACTACTTTTTTCGGACCTCCAAATTCCTCAATTTGAGGAAGCAGGNNTATCAGCAACCTGCAGGAGAGGTGCCTGGACGTGAGCTATGTTGGTTGATGGGGTGAAACCGTAAATAGCTTTGAGTTCATTGAAATTGGTTTTTCTTGAAGCCTGAAAACTGAGACGATTCAGCTCTTCGTTTTGAGATTGCAGATAGATATTCACGTTATCCTTTTCCAAATCTAATCCCAAAGCTATGTAATTGGTCAGATATTCGTTAATGGTAATCTCACGTGCCTTTTCAAAACTCATGTCCCTTGCAGCATATGCTTCCATATCTGCAATCGGAAGGGAGAGCATTGCCCCCTTGTCCTGATACCATTTCAACTGATCAACAACCATCTTGTGACCAATGTGCATTTGTCCACTTGGCATCATACCAGTTACAACTGCAAACTCCTCATTGCTGTTAATCTTCTTATTGATTATATCAAAATCTCTATGTCCAAAAATTACTCCTCTTTTCATTAGTCTTACAGGATTTTCCACATCATCAATCATTTCTGAAATCAGTTGAATTCCAAACTGATTGACTAACTTATTGTAATCCACACTAAATGATGCCCATGGATCAATCAAATAACTCACCTAAATTGTACTTAATTAATTAAATTGAAAATTAAATTTATTAAAATTAATAGTTTAATTGAATATTATTAAAATATGAAAGGCCTATGTAATATTATGGCCTAGTCCATTCGACGTTGTAATAGGTTATTACAAAATCATCATCAACGATTGCCAACAACAATTTCTTATTAACACCGTGGGAAACACGAATGTAACTGGCAAAGTCTAATGCGCTGATATCGTAGTTTTCATAAATAATCTTGACCAAATAATCTGAATGACCCTTACCTGGACTTCTTCCACGATCATACAAACGGAATTCTGAACCATACTTGAATCCGGTTTTTATAATATAGCCCCTGTCCTTCAAATCCTTGTAAACTAGGTATTTGCCGTACAAACCCTTGGATTTGAGCATATCAATAAGATAGTTGACATCCAGCTTTATGTCGTCTTCAAAAATATTCAGCCTATTCTTTTCTAACAAATAACATCCTTCAATTAAAGAAATCTGTAGTNNATGTAGGGCTATTGGTTTTTTACTACCCTCTTCAATTTTAATAGAAATAATGTCATTAGATAAATCTCCACGCATTAAAACACCATAAAAATATTTAATAATATTAAGATTATGTTTTAATTTATATAAATAGTNNCAAAAATATTGTTTAACAGCTCATTTGAAACACCAATTGGATTATCATCATCATTTAAGGAAATAACTCCTTCATCCTTGTTAAAATTAATAACAGTACCTATGCCTATTCCCAAGTCTCTGATTTTATCCACCAAATGAGAATTTCCACGGATAAATGAAACGGTTCCTTCCACATTGGAATTAATTTCAGATAAGGAGAGAAGATTGTTTTCCCTAATTAAAACGTTATCAAAATCATCTTCACCAATACAGTCCTGACAGTTGTTGAANNTGAAATTAAAATTACATGCTGGAATAACCTTCTCATCAGGACAGAGATCAGGTTGATTTAGCATGAAACACAATGCCCTTTCCGCTTCATCAGATAATGTATGTTCCATGTCACATGCCTGACTGTGTACGTTTTCCTTTTTGATTTTGAGGACATCGGTCAGGAATTTCTCAAGAATCCTATGTTTTCTTGTAATCTTTTGAGCTATTTTCATACCTTCATCAGTTAAGGAAGCTCCTTTATATGGAACATATTCAATATAATCCAATTTTTCCAGTTTTTTAAGCATTTGAGTTACACTGCCTGGTGCAATACCTAATTCTTTAGATAGCTTAGTTGTTGAAACCTGTTCTTTATTGTTCCCGTTACGGTAAAGAACCTCCAGATATTCTTCAATGTTCTCACTAATATTATCCTTTCCCATAGT
>DAII01000046.1:0-3923 GCA_002496065.1 Methanobrevibacter sp. UBA586 | reverse complement strand
ATTGAAAATAAGCGAATTTTAAAAAAAAAGAAAGTAAATAAGAAAAAAATTAATTTTTCTTAGAACGGAAGGACATTATAATATCCTTTCAATTGATATGAAGCTGTATTCCAGTTGTTGATAACACCAAATGAATTTCTGGTACTTGTTGGATCAGCAGTGATCCATTTTCCATCAATTTGGAATTGAGTCCAAACGTGTCCATATGTTGAACCTGAACTAAATGTACAGACTCCGTGTACGAATCTGCAGGTTAAACCAGCAGATCTTCCCATAGCTACTAATAATTGAGCCTGATCACAGCAGTTTCCTGACTTGGAAACCAATGTACCTTCTGCACCTTTTACAGTGTTATAATAGAATTGATATGAAATCTTGTCCCTTACATAATTGTATAGGGCAGTTGCTTTAGCAGTAGCTGTGGTTAATCCTGAAGTTAAAGATTTAACCAACTCGGATATGGATGTAGAAACTCCATCACCTCCACCATAGTTAATAGCTACAGTTGAAGGCATTACCTTATTGTTGTTACCATAGTAGGCCAATATTCTGGAGAATGAATCAACCAATTCATCATAAATAATTTTACCAAGATCAGAACTAGCATAATTAGGAGCTTGTCCATTAGCTATTATATAGTTGGCAACCCTAGTTGCTAACTCTGTATACTGTTCCTTATTTAAAGTAGATGAAATTGTATCTCCGAAAGGACCTGACGGATTGGCCACTTCAATCAATTTGATATCTCCTGTATTGGAAGATCCAAGATTTGAGATAGCCTGTGAAAGCAAGTACAGGAACTGTGCACCGGACACTTTTCCAGCACCTACGGTAACTTCTTCAGGGACATTTCCGTTTGCCTCGTAATATCCTTTAACAACCTTAGCGGCTTCAATAATATCATTCAATGAAACTGTGGTACCTGGATTTACATTTCCTTCAGGAACTGACTCAGTAAGTCTGGTCAAGTATAAGTTGGAAGAAGCTATCTTATTCTTACCTGTGACTCCACAATAATCACAATCACAGTAGGAACAGGTCAATTCTCCTTCATATGTTCCTTTAGGGTTATCCAACAATGTACCGTAATATCCACAATTCGGACAGTAACTTAACCAAGTGGTACAGTACTTAATGTATTTGTAATCACTGGTAGATACTGACGGATACATTACAACAGTAATCGCATGATTGTCAATAACATTGGTTACGTATACGAATGCTGGCAATGCAGAGTTACTGTTTAAAAAGTTCACGACTTTTGCATATGAATAGACCAATGTGTCATATTTCATTTTACCTATTGCTGAATCCATATAGTCAGGAGCCTTCTTATTGGTTTCCATGTATTTTACCAATTCATTAGCAGTTGTAACAAAATCGTTTTTCAAGAGTTTCTGACGAACTGCATCTCCACTAGGATTTGTTGGATTAGCCACATCAATTACGGTAAATTGAGTTTGACTACCGAATTGAGATGTGTATAAAGCCATCAGGTAGAGGAATTGCGGAACGCTACAGACCTTGCTACCGATTGTAATGGAAGTTGGCAATGCTCCTTTTGATTCCATGTATTCTTTTAGGTATTTTGCTCCCTGTTTTATCTCGGATGCTGTAAAGACAGTACCTGTTGGCACATCATTTCCTCCACTGCTTCCGTTTATAGAATCAAGAGTGTTGAAGTCTAAAGTATTGGAAAGACCATATCTGAACAGTACAACTCCAGATGCAGAACCGCTAATAGCTGCATTTGCATCAGTGGTAAGTTGTGAAATACTTAAAATAGTAGTGTCTGAATCAGATTTGTAAGCCTGTAATCCTGACCAAATTTGAGCTCCTCCGTTACAATTATCAACAAACCATTTGGTTGTGGTTGTAATCCAGCTACTACCTGCACCATAATTGCCCTTGTAGATCATTGGAATAATAACATCCAAGTACTTTCCAAGAACTTTGATATCTTGCCCATAATAATATGTATTGGCAGATGTCTCAGGCATTATTGCTGCAGATACTATAATGTTTGGATTTGTAGCACGAACAGATTCTGAACACATTTGTACAAATGTGTTAATTGCGGAAACTCCGTTTGCATATTTGTATGCTGTTCCAGGGAATCTGAGATAATCNNCACACCGGAAAGTGAAGCGTAGTATTTTGCTTCGTTGATTTTTTCGTTAAAGAACTCATAGTTAGGAGTGCCGTTGGCCAAAAGCGGTGATACAAAAGCTCCATCAAAGAATACCTGCATCCAGATGTGAACTTTTATTCCATAGCTATTTGCCTTTTCAATCCATTCAAGAACCTTCTTTTCACCATTGGCGGCAAATGCATAATAGTTAAGGAATATGTTGTTTGTTCCCTTACTTGCAAGAGTTGCCAAATCCACCTTGTTCATATCTCCTCCGAATAACCAGTATCCGAATCCACCTGTTGAAGCTGCATCAACAACGGTTATTGGAGTAGAACCTGAGCTATTTTTGTATTTTGCATTTCCATTAAATTTATAGCTGATATCATANNATAGGTAATGATGCTACACCTTCCTCATTTGTATATTTGGAATAACTTACTGTATCTGTTGGAGTTTTAATGGTGAATACAACTGTTTGGTTGAATAAATGTTTTCCGTTTGCATCAGTTAATACAACCGCAAACTGGCCCTCACCAGTTACGTATTGACCAGTACCAACATACTTGATATTGGTGCCCAAGCTTGTTATGACTGTTATTGGAGTGGAACCTTCACTGGAACCGTATTTACTGTTACCTTCAAATTTATAACTCATGAAGTAACTTCCTACGTTTAAATTGATTGGTAATGAAGCCACACCGTTTTCATTAGTGACTCTAGTATAGCTTACAGTAAATTTGGTACTTTTGACAGTGATTACAACATTTTGGTTGGATAAAGGATTTCCATTTACATCAGTTAATACAACTGAAAATTGACTTTGACCTTTAACGTATTCATACTCTTCCACCCAGTTGAGATTGGTATCTAAAACCCCTAAAACCTTAAGAGGGAATGTGTTAGATGTTTCCTCAAAGTCGGAAGTTCCATTGAATTTACAAACCATGTCATATTGACCTGGCTTTAAATTTATTAAAAGTGATGCCCAACCCTCATCGTTGGTTACAACATAATATTCTTTGCCATTGATTGAAATTGTAATTTGCTGATTGGCTAAAGGCATGTTGTCGATTGAAAGCTTGACATAGAAATATTCTCCTGCATTATAAAATACTGAACTAGTATTAGTAGATAAAGTAGGATTTAATGTAGATACAACCATTACATTTGAAGTACCTGTTTTTTTAACATAACCAGTTTGGTTGATAGTATATGAAATAGGTACAATACCTAGATTTTCATTAACTACAATACTGGCTACTCCTTTATCATTAGTAACAGCATTATGATTAATACCATTAATAGTAAAGTATAAGTTTAAATTAGCTNNATCTATATCCTTTACAGTAATATTGAATGTAGATCCCTGTTTAACTAATGTCTGTTCTACATCAAAACTTACATCTTTACCACCTATAATATTAATAGTTGAAGTGTTTGTTGATGCTTTATATGTGTTAGTACCTGAAAACTTATAGGTAGCATTATATTTACCTGCACTTAAGTTAGGAGTGAAAGTAACTATACCATTACCATCACTTGTTGCAGTGTATGT
The DNA here is from genome assembly GCA_002496065.1 of Methanobrevibacter sp. UBA586. Classification (GTDB taxonomy): domain Archaea; phylum Methanobacteriota; class Methanobacteria; order Methanobacteriales; family Methanobacteriaceae; genus Methanocatella. The sequence goes on along the minus strand of DAII01000046.1, from coordinate 234 downwards.
TTTACCATTTACAGTTAATGTTACCTTCATGTTAGGAATAGTATATCCTAAACTATCATATAAAGTTGCAGTAACCTTATCATTAGTCTGTTCATTGATTATAACATTTGGTGCTACAATATATGAACCTAGATTAGTTAATACCCTAATAGTATTAGTATACTTAATACCATCATTAAGATTAGTAGTTGTAATACTATATGTTCCAGGATAAAGATTAATTGGTAAAGTAGC
>DAII01000057.1:1192-19557 GCA_002496065.1 Methanobrevibacter sp. UBA586 | reverse complement strand
TTCATTTTTTTAAAAATATTATTATTTTAATTCAATTTTTAACTAATTTTTAAATACTTCTTTGAACATAATATTAAAATAGCTATTATAAATTGAATATTTTTAGGTGTATGTAGATGGCAGCTTTTGATAGAATTAAATCTGGAATTGAGGAATTGGACAAAANNAGCAAAACCCTTGACAACATTCGTCTTGGGGACAATGTAGTATGGCACGTTTCTAATTTAAAAGAATTCAGTTATTTTGTTGACCCTTTCATAGAACAGGCAAAAAAAGACGGTAGAAATTTAATTTATATGAGATTTGCCAATCACGATCCTTTAATAGATATGTCTGAAGAGGAGATTAAGGCATTGGACAAGGAATTTGAAAACAAAGGTGAAGGTTTTGCAATGATTGAAAGGGATGGAATCAAAATATATAAGTTCGATCCATATGACCAGTTTGAATCATTTACTTTAGAGGTTCACAACATCATCGACAAGGAAGGATTCGACGCCTTTTATGTCTTTGACTGCTTGTCTGACCTTCAGGCAGTGTGGTCAACAGACCTGATGATGGGAAACTTTTTTAAGGTTACATGTCCATTTTTATTCATTCTCGATACCGTTGCATATTTCCCGATTTTACGTGGAAGACATTCATTTGATGCAATAGCCAAGATAAGGGAAACAACCCAGCTGCTTTTGGATGTTTTCTCAAACAACCAAGGGGATGTCTATCTTCATCCTCTTAAGGTTTGGAACAGGTATTCCCAAAACATGTTCCTAGGTCATAAGTATGATTTGGAAACAGGTTCGGTCACAGCCCTTAGGGACGGTTTGGAAGTTAGTAAGTTCTACAAGCTTCTAAACGACATCAACAGCTCTCAAAGTGAGCATACAATTGACAGCTGGGAAAGGTTCATGACCCTGACCAAAATGAAGTTTGATGCAGGGGAGGATGTCTCCCATGAATGTGATGTCATGTGTGATACCATGATGGCAAAAGACAAAAATCTGCTAGCTAAAATCAAGACATATTTCTCACCACAAGACTATTTCTCTATCTACAACAGAATGGTTGGAACTGGTATGATTGGTGGTAAGGCATGTGGAATGTTGCTTGCACGTAAAATCATTGAAGTGGAAAGACAGGACATTTACAATTACTTTGAGCCTGATGATTCATTTTACATTGGGACAGACCTTTTCTACACTTACATCGTAGCAAACAACCTTTGGGACATTAGGGTAAGACAGAGAACCAAAGAAGGTTATTATGAAGCAGGTAAGGAACTTGAAGAAGGTCTTAAAAACGGAACATTTTCAGAGGAAATCAAAAACAAGTTTATTCAGGTTTTGGAGTACTTCGGTCAAAGTCCAATAATTGTTCGTTCTAGTAGTTTCCTTGAAGACGGTTTTGGAAACGCATTTGCAGGAAAGTATGAATCAGTTTTCTGTATCAACCAGGGGAGTTTAGAGGAACGTCTGGAAGCCTTTGAAGAAGCTGTAAAAACAGTCTATGCAAGTACAATGAACATCTCAGCTTTGGAATACAGAAGAATCAACGAGCTTGATGACATTGACGAACAGATGGGTCTTCTAGTTCAAAGAGTTTCAGGATCATATTATGGTGACTTTTTCTTCCCAACAGCTGCAGGGGTGGGTTTTTCATACAGTTCCTACTGTCCGCTTCCCGATATGGACAATGAAGCTGGAATGCTGCGTCTTGTAATGGGACTTGGTACAAAGGCTGTTGACAGAACCAAGGAGGATTATCCAAGGGTCATCAATTTGGACATGCCTAAGGCAGTTACAATGATAAATATCGACGACAGACACAAGTATTCTCAGCATTATCTGGATGTTCTTGACTTTGAAAATAGGGAAATGCATGACGTTCCAGTAACTCATGGATTTGAGGTGATTCCAAGATATGCCAAAAAGGCTGTGGCAGAACACAACAGGGATGCTGAGAGAAGATTCCGTGAAAGGGGACAGAAAAGAGAGGTGCTCGTGGCAAACTGTAATGGTCTTGTAAACAACGACAAGTTCACCACAATGATGAAAGATATTCTAAAAACATTGGAAAATGCATATGAATATCCTGTTGATATGGAGTATACGGTTAATGTAGGTGAAGATGATTCATTTGTTATTAATTTATTGCAATGTAGGCCTCTTAAAGTATCCACTACTGATGAAATCATCAAGATGCCTGAAGGTGAAGACGTTTATTTCCATATCAAGGAAGCTTCAATGGGAAGGTCACGTAAGGAGGAAATCGATACGATATGTTATGTGGATCCTCATAAGTACTATGAATATCCATATGCCAAGAAAAGCTCAATTGCAAGAGTAATTGGGGAGATCAATGCCTACTGCAAGGAAAACACCAAAAATCCAATGCTTATAACTCCTGGAAGAATCGGAACCTCCTCTCCTGAACTTGGAGTTCCTGTGGTATTTGCAGACATAAGCCAATTCTCAGCTATTCTTGAAGAGTCCTACAGTGAAGTGGGCTACATGCCTGAACTTTCATTTGGAAGCCACATGTTTCAGGATCTTGTAGAGGCAGACATTTACTATGGTGCGATTTTTGAAAATGAAAAGAGAATAGAATACAACAAGGAAATGGTTCGGGACATGCCAAACAGGCTTAGGGAAATAAATCCTGCCCTGGATGAGGAGATATATGACATGGTTCATGTAATTGACTTTGAGGAGGACATTGCGGAGTTCTACCATGACATGAAGCAGGATGAAAGCATGTGCATAATAAAAAGAAATATTTAATATATATCATTATAAAAAGTAAATGTTAAGTAAGGGGGTATTTGCTATGAGAATAGTTCAAGATGTTATTAAAAAAGAAGTTGTAGACCCAGAGGCAAAAATAATGGGTAAAATAACCGATGTTGTCATTGATGAGGACACATTTGAAGTTACTGATATTGTTGTTAAAAAAACAGGAATAGCAGATTCAATCAAGTCAAATGGTGAAAATGTAGTTCCAATCGAAATGATTGGTGCTATAGGGGATAAGATTTTCATAAAAGGACCAGATGAGATTTAAATGATTACNNTTTACTGAAAGAGAATGATGTTTTCCTAGAAGGGGATTTCACATTGGCTTCAGGTAAGAAAAGTAACTACTATGTCAATATGAAAAAAGCCATCACATACCCTGAAATATTGTCTGCAATAGCTAAACTGATTACTCAAAAGATTGAAGATGAGAATCTGGATAAGGTTGCAGGGCCTGCATTGGGGGCTGTTCCAATTGCAACAGCTGTTTCTCTAGAATCAGACCTTCCGCTTCTGATGATTAGAAAAGAGCAGAAGGGTTATGGAACTTCAAAGCTAATTGAAGGGGACCTTGATGAAGGGGATGAAATTGTCGTCGTTGAAGATGTAACAACCTCTGGAGGATCTTTACTTAAAGCAATAAAGGCCATTCAAGACAATGGTGGAGTAGTAAAAAAAGCTATTTCAGTTGTTGATAGACTTGAAGGAGCTCAGGAAACCTTTGAAAAAGAAGGAGTTGTTTTTGAGCCTCTTATAAGTGTTGATGAATTTTTTTAATTCATTTACCTTTCTTTTTTTTAAAAAATAAATAGGTACATCATCTATTTATTAGCGTGATGTACTAGATGTGGCAATTCATCTATTATAATGTCCATAGCTGTTTTAACAGCATTTGGGGAACCTGGCATTGAGAATATCAGTTTCTTTTTATAAACTCCTGCTGTGGCTCTAGATAAAATTGCTGATGTACCAATCTCCTCATAAGATTTTAATCTGAAAATTTCTCCAAATCCATGTAACTTTTTATCGAATAATGATTCAACGGTTTCTACGGTTATGTCTCTTTCATCAAGACCGGTTCCGCCTGTTGTAAGGATAACATCACTATCCTTTTCAATAGCCTCTTCAATGGATTTGACTAGGCTATCTTTCTCATCAGGGATTATGAATCTTGAATTAAGTTCGTATTTCTCTTCAATTAGTTTTACCATATAATTTCCTGATGGATCTTCTGTTTTATCCTTTCTGGAATCACTTAGTGTAATAATTGTACATGAAATGTCTGAAGAGGAATTTTTTTTATGTTCTTTAGTGCTTTTACTCATTTTTACCAGCTTCTTTAATAATATCATTTCTTTTAAGTAATTCTTGTTTGATGATATTATATATTTCCCTATTATCTTTTAAATATGATGTAGGTGAATATAGTGCACCATATCTGTCAGAATCTTTTTTAAGTATGTTGTTTTCAACAAGTATGTTTACATGGTAATGAGCAGTACTGTAATTCACATTAACTATTTTTGCTATTTGACTCATATTGCAAGGTGTGTCTAACAACACATCAATTATTTTCATTGAAGTCAAACCACCTCGTCTACCTAGCAACACAGTTGCCAATGCTTTCAATCGAGACACCTCCTTACATTTTGATAATAATTATTATATGTATAAAATATATGAACATGTACTCATGGGTTTATAATTGTATTGATATAATGTTCAAATAAGTTATTTCCCCATTCTATTCCTTCTTCGCTTTCATCAAGTAGCAGCTGTGAATCATCAAAATGGCCGTCCTTAAAGAATAGGTTCATGCTCATGAACTTATCACAGACAGTCAGGTAAATGTTGGTGTTCTGATTTAAAATTGAAATCTTGACATTTTCATTGTCCTTAAGGGCATTTGAGTACAATGGTTTTGATTTTATGGAATCGGCTATTTCTGGAGTGGTTATCAATTCAAGATTGGTTAGCTTGCCTTGGTTGGAAAGCTCGATGATCTTATTTAAATGTATTTCGGAAAATATTGGAAGGATAATTTTCAGAGCATGACAATCGGAAATCAGATTAATGTAGGTTGTAAGGGCCTTTGACAGGTCATTGTTGGTTGAGGTAATGCACTCGGCATTTTTCAGCTGGTATAGATTTTTCATGGAGCTTTCAGGAATGTATTCTAGGGAATGATTGTCCCAGAAAACTTTATTCTTGTCGATGGAATACCAGTTTTCAATAAGTTTCACCATGTTTACGGCCAACATGTAACCGTTTGAGGTTAGGGAATAGTACTTGTTCAATTTTTTAACATAGTTGAGGTTTTCAAGCTCCTTCAATCCGTGCAATATGGTTGCTGATGGTTTTTCAAGTTCATTTCTCAGATCTTCAAGATTTTTGGATTTTTCATATATGCTGATAATAAGTTTTGTTCTCATGGTTGATGTGAGAATATACTTCATGTCCTTGTATTGCTTCTCATTCATTGTTTCACCTTACAACTGGGTTTTAATTTCATTAAATAGATTTTGACTCCATTCTATTGCCTTTTCATCAGATGAAATCAAAATTCTGTTTTGATCAAAACTGTCATCATTTTTAAAAAGACCTAGGCTCATTTCATTATCACAGATTGCCAAATAAATATTTAGATGATCTTTAACAGAGTGTACAATAAGATTGCCGTTTTTTAAGCTTTCTTTTTTAATTTTAGAATCAATTTCATTAATTAGACTTTTATAGATGGCATCGCTAACGATTAGCTCAATTTTAGCTCCCTTTTTCAATCNNGGATGCAGGTAGGGGAAAATTGCTAAAATGTGCTTGGAGTCAATGATTTGGGATTTGATGGTGTTGTATGTTTTGTAAATGTCAATTGAAGTCGATTTTACAAGCTCACAGTTGTAGAGGTCAGTTAGATTTTTAATTGATTCGTAGTCAATATCGGTGATGTTGTGTTTGTTCCAAAACTCTTCAAAATTAGTAATTATCTCTAAAGACTGATTGAAACTGATTATGTTTTCAAAATAGATTTTTGTCAAATAGTTTATTCTAAACTTGTTGTCCTTTTTGTATATGTTGTTGTTCTTTTCCAGCTTGTTCACATTACTTGATACTGAGCTATAGGTCATTCCTGTGTTATTTGCAATCTCTTTTACAGTATGTGGTGCCTCGTTAAGGCAATTTAATATCTCTAGTCTGATTTCTGACTTTGTCAAAAATTTCAGTTCATTCTGAACAATTGACAATGTTTCATAATTTTCTTTAAGTACATTCATATTAATTTCCTCTTGTCACTTGTGGACAGTTTATTTATCAAAATAAAAATTTTGATGTGATTAAATATTAATTAAGTGAATTTAAATAGATTTACCAAATTTATACCAAATTTTATCCAAGTTTTTTCCAAATTTTCTCCAAAATTATTCATAAATCTTATGGCTTCAAATCCTTTAAATTTTTGAATAGAATGGATGTTTATAAAAATAAGGCCTGTTTTAGATGTTTCAGTTAGCTTTCATGGATTTTCATTGGATACTTATGATTGTATGGAATAGTTGGGGATTGATTTTTGATTGGATGATTTTAAGTTTTAATTATGGTTATCTGATGATAATGGTATTATTTTGGTAGTTTTAGGAACCTATTTAAAAATGTTTTTCAAATCATGTGAAAATCANNATTTTCATTTTAACATGGGGTGGTTATTGATTTTGATAAGGTAATTTTCCTTAAAAATGAACATTGATGTTTCATTTCCTCTGAAAAATCTTGTTTTATGTTGTTGGCAAGTTACTTATAATGTTGTTAATAAAATGTATATTGGTGATGGTTTGAATTCTAAAAATTTAATATTGTGCTGTATATTGTTGATAATTGGAACCATTATTGTATGTGTGGTCGCAATTTCTACTCATGGAGAGGAAACACAGATAACAGTATTGAGCAACTCAAGTTTATATAACGACGAAAATGTTTCTATTCAACTAACAACAGTAGATGGAATGCCTTTGGCTAATCAGGATATAAATGTAACTTTAATAGATTCAAATAATAAAAGTAATACCTTGAATCTGGTAATGGACAGTGAAGGGCAGGCTAGCTTTGAACTTGACGGAATGGATATTGGAAACTACACTGTTGAATGTGTATTTGGTGGATCTGATGGATATTTCAGCTCAAATGTAACTACAAAATTGGAAATAAAACAAGAAACTACAACTGAGATATTAACTCATGAAAGCAGTGGGAATTCTCATAGAGGTGGCTGTCCTCATGGTTATTCAAGAACAAATGAATGCCCTACATGTTATGATATAATTCAAGCAAGTGAATGGGCATATCTAGACCCGTCTCTTGATTCTGCTAATGCAGAGGGAATCAATACTCATAATCAAATAAGACAAGATGCAATAAAAAAACGAGCAGAANNAGGTATATGATGATTCTTTAATTGGAAAGAGATTAAAATAGCTATTAGATTTCCATTTTTCATATTTTCATTTTTTTTAATCTTTTCAAAAATCTAAGGACTAAAAACTTTATAAATTTTGGAAATAAATAGAAGTTTATGAAAATAGATTATGTTTTAGATGCTTCAGCTTTTATCAATGGATTTCCATTGGAGAGTGATAATAACCATACAACTCCTGAAATAGCCTCTGAAATAAAGGATTTCAAATCCAAATTGGTTTTGGACAATGCTATTAATGATGGTANNTATTGTTGAGCCTTCCGATGAGTTTTTAAATAAAGTGGAAAGTATAATTTCAAAATCAGGGGACAATCTCAGACTTTCACTTCAGGACAAGACTGTTATTGCATTGGCTTTGGAATTTTGCTCTAGGAATGAGGATGTCAAGGTCATTACCGACGATTACACAATTCAAAACACTTTAAAGATAATGGACATTCCATTTTCATCTATTCTCACAGATGGAATCAAGGAAGTCTACAACTGGAAAAAGGTATGTTCCGGTTGCAAGAAGGAGTATGAAGACAGCTATCCATTTGAGGATTGTGAAATTTGTGGATCTGCATTATTTAAAAAAAGAGTCAGATGATGGTGTTTGAAATGGAAATCGGTATTGTAGTTCATGGTCCAAATATTATAGATTCAGGATATGCGAAAATTATCATAGATTTTCTNNGGCTATGGAAACGTTTCTGCAAGATTGGGAGGAACCATGGGAAGAACTGCAGTCATAGACTCTTCCATGGAGGATGTGATAGACATTTCTCAAAAGCTGGTTCCAAGTGAATCCCTAAAACTATATAATGATGATAAAAAGGACATTATTTTTCTTCTAAACTATGGAAAATCTGATGTTACAGGTCAAGTTTTTGGTTATAAGGTTGTAAATCATTATTTCGATAAGATATTAGATAATGATATTCCTCTAATCCAGATTGAAAGGCCTGGGGAAGAGGATGGCAGTGTCATTCTTTGGAACGGTGAAGCTGAAGAGATTGCAGATGAAATTGCTGCTGAATTTAATCTTAACAGGGTAACTCCTGATGAAATCTATGAAAATCATTTTAAAATGGATTTTGATGACAATAGAACCCACAGGCTGGTTCACGGTGTCAGTCCTGGAGAAAACATAATGGTAAACAGTGTGGTTATTGGAAAGTCAACATCTGACAGGCTTGTTTTAATAGCTGAGGATGGCTATATTGTTGATATTGTTGGAGGAATCTTAAAGCCTCATGGTGTTGAAAAACTTTCAAGAATCGATTTGGATTCTGCCATAATCAAAACTGGCCTTTTAAGAAAAAGTGATGTAAAGCCAAGAATTCTGGAGAATGATTCTAAGAGGGATTCTTTTAAGATAGCTTTTGTGGATCATGCAGGAGAGGACATTTACAAATACAAGGATGTTGATTTGGTTGTAACAATTGGCGATGACACCACCCTAATTTCCTCAGACATTCTCTACAGATTTGAAATACCTATAATAGGAATTACCGACGGTGATTTGGACAAGGTTGTTGAACACGGATTCAAGAGTAAGGGTTCTGTGATCTTTGAGCTTGACAGAGGTTTTGATGATATTGTTGGAGGCAAGATTTTTGATGAGATATTCGAGGGTTCAAATATTTTGGAGTTTGAAAACGAGAAAGATTTTGATATTAAGGATGCTATAATTGAAATATTATATAATATGAATTGTAAATATAAACTTAAACTTATTTAATATATTAATTATGGAAGTGTATTTTATTGGATTTAAAAACTCTAGTTAAATCTATTCAAGATTTTGAAGGTGTTACTCGTAAAAATTCAATCAGCAATGTTATTTCATTATTGGAAGATGCCTACAATGTTTCCGGTGATGTTATTATTGACATAGGTGATGATGCATCAGCTATTGATATTGGAAATAACCAAGCATTATTAATTGCTGCTGATGGTATCTGGGGTCAAATCATGGATGTGAATCCTTATTGGGCAGGATACTGTGCGGTTCTTGTAAATGTAAATGATATTGCAGCTATGGGAGCTAAACCATTGGCGATGGTTAATATAATGTCAATAGCAAACGATGAAATCTATGAGGATTTGCTTACAGGAATCAAGGACGGCTGTTTGAAATTTGGTGTTCCTATGGTAGGTGGACACCTGCATCCTGATGGGGCGGTTGATTCCTTGGGAGTGGCCATTGTAGGTATTGCTCAAAAGGACAAGCTCATTACTAGTTTTGATGCTCAAGTAGGGGATAAGGTTATTGTAGCCATCGACTTAGACGGCAAACCTCATGAAATGTTTTCCCTCAATTGGGACACTACCTATGACAAGGACGCTAAACTGGTTCAGGATCAAATAACTGCAGTTCAGTATCTTGCTGAAAATGACTACATTAATTCAGGAAAGGACATCAGTAATCCTGGAATTTTAGGAACTTTGGAAATGCTTTTGGAAGCTTCTGATAAGGGAGCTGTCGTTAATTTGGAGGACATTCCAAAGGCAGATGGTGTGGATTGGGATTCATGGCTGAAAATGTATCCAGGTTCCGGTTTTGTTTTTACAGCATCTGAGGAAAATTGTGATGCTATCATCGATTATCTGGAGAGGTTTTCAATAACTTCTGCGGTTGTAGGTGAAATAACTGATGAAAATTGTCTTTTTGTAGTGGATGGCGATGAAAAGGTAGAGTTATTCAATCAAAATGTAAATCCAGTTTTTAAAGATGTATGAATAATTTAAATTTATAATATTTATTAATAGATTCTTATCGGGAGATTGTATGTTAATTAAAGTCAATGGCGAAGAGGTGGAAGTTGAANNTTATTGAACTGACTAATGCTCCATATTCTCCAGGAAGCACACTCTGTTTAATTAGAGGAAAAGAGGAATTAGAGAAAAATATTAGTAAATATAAGATTAAAACTAATAAAGGTTCTATAATTATCGAATTAACTGACGAAGAGGAGGCAGCTCCTTTAGTGGAGTTATGGAAAGAGAATTATAGTCTTTTTGATAATCTTAATATTAGGTGGGCTACATCAAGCGAGGTAGCTATTGGACCTATCGTTACGGATCTTGAACCAACAGCGGACGAATACAAATATTACGAAGGGGATGTTGTTTTAAGTCTATCCAGTTTCAGTAATGAGTCCACTCACCTGATTCTCATTAAGGAGAACATTACTAATGTTTACAGTGTACCACCATTTAACAAGGGTATTTTTGCCAAGATTATAGGTGGTAAGAAAACTTTAGATATTTTAACTGAAAGAGATGCGGTAATTGAGATTGAACCGATTATCGAAAGAAGCATAACCACAAATACATTGTCAGTTTCTGACTTGGATATTATTCTGGAAGATGGAAATGAACTGTACACTTACGTTTCTCTTGATATTGATGAAAATTCACCAGTTTGTGCAGAGCACCTGTTCAGTCTTATCAGCGGTGGAAAGGTAAAGGTAAGTTTTGATTCCAATTCATTTTTAGGTTTTTATGAATTGCAAGGTATCGACAAACCTCAAGAAGACCTTACTCCTAGAGAGAAAGGAACCATCACAGTTAGAAATGAAGGTGTAGGTGTAGGAAGAGTTTACGTTTACCGTGAAAATAGGGTTCTTGCTCCAAGTCATACAACCGTTGGTCACATTAGAAACGGTATGGAGATTATCGACATAGCTAAGGAAGATGATTACATTACTGTTGTTTCCGAACAGCAAAGAATAATGACTTTAAATACAACTCAAGGAGAGGCAGGCCAACTCTTGGAATCATTAGGAATAAAGCAAATTCGTGATGGCGTAACTGACGACGATGCATTGATTGTGGAACAAACGCCTCACTACACAATCGACATTCTTAGGGAAGGTAAGGTATTCACCAAAGGAATTAACAGTGATGAGCTATGTACCATTGAACTGACAGACAAGGCACCTAGATCAAAATGGTATCTTGAAAAGTTAACAGGACTTGCTGAAAATCCTGTTGGTAGCTTAAAGGTTCATTTTTCAGTTCCTGGAATGAAAATTGTTATTTTCCAGGGAGATAATGCAAATGCAAAAGGTCTTATCCCAGAAAATACTCCTAAAGATATTGTTAAGGCAGGTGAAATTGGTATTACCAACATGGCTGCCAAAAACGTTGGTTTGATTGGTATCAGATTTGAAGATAACACTGAATTCGGACCTACTGCTGAATCCTTTGCTGCAACAAACATTGTAGGTAAGGTATGCTCTGATTTTGAAGTTCTTGNNNAGAATTTATGCCCGAGTCCTGAATTAAGTAAGGAAGATTGGGATCCTGAAGTAGTAACTCGTATGATTATTCTTTCTCCAGGTGCTAAAGTAAGTGAAAGTGAAATTGTAAGTGAAATGCACATGCTCGACTTGCCTTTAACCATTAAGAATACATGTTATGGAGCTATGGTCAGTGGTAAGGAAAATGATGTGAAGGAGGCCATAAGAGCAATAAGAAAATTGGATCCAAATCACATTTACACAAAGGACAGGGGATTTGCACCAGGAGATCCTAGAAGATGCAGAGGTCAGAGATTTGGACCTCGTGAAGGTTTCCACCAAATGGAAAAGGAATTTAGAATACTTGGGGATGTGGCAAACGCATTGGAAAAAAGGAAAGATGTTAAAGTTTCAAAAAAACATCCCGTGGACGTTGATTTAGTTAAAGATATTATGAATAAATCTTAATTAGGTGATTATATATGGTAGAAATAGCTATTTACCCTCCAAACTCATTAATTTTAGCAGATTTAATTGAAAGAAAAGGACATACTCCTTTAGCACTTCAAAAACAAATTAGACAAAAAGTAAAAGACCCTGAGATTGATTCTCCTCCAATGAACATTACTGAAGATGACCCAATCAAGGGACTTAAGTATGCAGCTATTGAAGTTCCTTCAGGGGTTCGTGGAAGAATGTCCATTATAGGACCTCTAATAGATGCGGCAGAGGCAGCTATCATTGTGGATGGTGCACCATTTGGTTTTGGTTGTGTTGGATGTGCAAGAACCAATGAACTTTCAATATTTTTACTTAGATCTAAAGACATTCCAACTTTAGAGGTAACCTATCCAACTAATCAAGACGAAACTTATGAAATGGTTAATCAAATTAATGATTTCCTTGATTCTTTAGAAGAAACTGCTGAAGAGGAGGACTAAATTATGGTAAAAATTGCTTTAGTGTCATGTGGTACAGAGTATAGTGGTGTTCAAAAAGAGATTGAAAAGGCAGCTCTTACTTTTGGAGCAGAAATCATCCTTCCTGAAATTGATTTGGATTATATTGAGGAGGCCTGTGCTAAATTTGGTTTCTCTGCACAAAGTTCCAGCTTGAAATTGATGATTGCAAGAGCAATGTCAATCGTTGAAGGAAAAAGCAAGGCCGATGCAGTATTCATTGCAACCTGTTTTAGATGTGCTGAAGGGGCACTTGTAAGAAATGCGGTTCGTAAGTTCATTCAAGACAACACCCGTATTCCTGTTGTAACATATTCATTCACTGAAAGAACAAAGGCTGATGAGTTGTTCATCCGTATGGAAGCATTGGCTACCACAGTAACACGTAGAAACATCCTTGCTCGTGAAAAACAAGAAGGATTAACTTTAGGTATTGATTCAGGTTCAACAACCACTAAGGTTGTAGCTATGGAAAACAATAAGGTTATAGGAACAGGATGGACCGAAACCAAGGATATCATGGAATCAGTATTCATAGGTGTTGATGAGGCATTTGCAGACACAGAATACACAATTGACGATGTTGACGGTATTGGAACAACCGGTTACGGTCGTATTAACATAGGTAAACAGCTAAACGCAGAATTGATTCAGGANNCAGAGCTTTCAGTCAATGCAAAAGGTGCAGTATACTTGGCAGGACACCAGAAAGGTGAAGCTACTGTATTGGATATAGGTGGTATGGATAACAAGGTTATTACAGTAAATGACGGAATTCCTGATAACTTTACCATGGGTGGTATCTGTGCAGGAGCATCAGGAAGATTCCTAGATATGACTTCCCGTCGTTTGGATGTAACCATTGACCAATTGGGTCCATTGGCTTTACAAGGTAATTACCGTAATGCTCTTTTAAACAGTTACTGTATCGTATTTGGTATTCAGGACCTTGTTACTACCTTGGCTGCAGGAGGTTCCAAAGCTGATGCTGCGGCTGCTGCATGTCACTCTGTAGCTGAACAGGTTTACGAACAACAACTTCAAGAAATTGACCTAAGGGAACCTCTCATACAGGTTGGAGGAACCTCCTTAATTTCAGGTCTTGTTGAAGCTGTTAGTGAAATGTTAGGTGGAATTGATGTTATCGTTCCAGAATACTCACAACACATCGGTGCTGTTGGAGCGGCACTTCTAGTATCTGGAATGGGACACAGACAAGACAAATAAACTGGGATGGTTTTATGTTAGTTGAATGCTATGATGAAAAGGGTGCAGAAGTTTATGAAATGATTATCAAACAGATTTTCCAAGACTTGGTTCTTGGACCTTCAGTTCAGGATTTGAGAGCTTTTGTAGATCCAAGACAGCCTGTTTTCATATTAGCTATTAAAATGAAGAAAACATCTTCTGCTAAAAAACTTGAAGATGTGGCTAAGGTAAGATTTAAAAAAGATGAGGATGTTACAGACATCTTTGTTGAAAACGAGAATTATCTGCCAAACATATTGAAAAAACTTTGGTTCATGTACTCTAGAGAGGAAATCTATCAACCTACAAGATTCAACATTGAGCTTCCAGGAGATCAGACAGATTTGGCAAACATGGTTGTGGACGACCCTCATTCCAATCTGCAGAGAAGAATTTATGATGCAATCTTTAGAATTCTACCTGAGGGATTCAAAATAATTAAGGACATGTCTCAAAAGGACATTATTGCTGTAATAGCTACTGATGAGCTCATTAAGGATGCATGGATTGAAAAGATGAATGATTACATTGATGAACTCAATGGCGAGGAATAGTAAAGTATTTAAACTAGTTCGATTCAATACAAACAATAATATTAAAATAAAGGTAGTGATATTATGGTNNGTGGAAACGGTTCTAAATTTGCACATATAACCAAAGCACATCCATGTTTCAATGAAAAAATTCATGATAAGGTAGGAAGAGCACATGTTCCTGTTGCTCCAAAATGTAACATTTACTGTAATTTCTGTACAAGGGATTTAAACAATGATTTAGAGGACCGTCCGGGAGTTGCATCCTGTGTAATGCAACCTGATGATGCAATCAAACACATTGAAGAGGTAACTGCAGAGGGTCCTATATCTGTTGTTGGAGTGGCCGGTCCTGGGGATTCTCTGGCTAATGAAGAAACATTGGAATTCTTTGAAAAGCTTCAGGATACCAATCCTGATTTGATTAAATGTATGAGTACCAATGGGCTCCTACTTCCAAAATATGCTGATAAATTAGCAGAACTTGGAGTAAACTCTGTTACAGTTACAGTAAATGCGGTTGATCCTGACATTGCCAAGGACATATATACCTTCATCAACTATGATGGTGAAATCATAAAAGGCCGTAAGGCTGCTGAAATCCTTATTGAAAATCAATTGGAAGGAATTGAAAAGGCGGCTGAAAATGGAATGGTGGTTAAGGTCAACTCCGTATTGATTCCAGGTTTGAATGATGAACACATTGTAGAGATAGCTAAGGAAGTTAAAAAACGTGGAGCTTCTCTTATGAATGTTTTACCTTTAATCCCATTAAACAAAATGAAGGACTATGAACGTCCTGGCTGTGCAATGATGGAAAAGGTACGTGACGAAGTTGAAGAGATATTACCTGTATTCAGAGCATGCACTCAATGTAGGGCAGATGCATATGGAATTCCGGGTAAAAAATCAGAAGATCATCATTTAGGAATGACTCCTCAAAGTCATTACTAATCTTTTTTTTTATTTTTTTCTAATTTTGAGAAATTTTTCTATTTATTTTATTAAAGCTACGAATTTTTGATAAGGTCGAAAGTTGAGGAATAATTATTCATTGAAAATTTAGATAAACTTTTTGATGGAATTATTTAATAAAGTAAAAGTGCCTCTAAACATGTTTATATTGTAATATTGTGTTTATATTATAATTAAAATAAGTATATGGCTATTTTAAAGGGATAAATTAAAGATTGGCAGCTATTTATATGTGTTAAAATATTTTAAGTTTTTATAAAAAAAGTAATTTCAATTGAGANNCATCCACTTGTTGAATAAAAGGAATTTCATTTCCTTTTCCCATAGAATATCTTAAAAAAAATAAAATGGAGTTTTGATTTAACACTGTTTGTCATTTCTTTCAATTCATGGAGATTATCACTGATGAATATCCGATGCAAGAACAAAACTCAAAGCTATTTCTGCAACTAAATGTAATAAGATATTTAAATGTATTTCTATTCATTTTCTCCATCTTTAATTATCTATTATCTGTTGTTTTGAAATAATTGGATTATAGTATTATAAAAAGTTAGATATCCATTAACANNTAATTGACAATAATAATTTTATCAAATTTTTAAAAGGTAATAGTATGAATTGGAGTAAGGAAAAGAAAATTTTAGCAATCTTCATTGTTATTATAGTTTCGGTTTCTGTCGGAGGGGCAGTGACAATTTTAGGTATAGGTGAAAATGNNAATAACGCTAACTATGAGCGTGAACTGCCTCCAAACGCCAATGCAGGCGATTATATGTTAAAGATAGAATCAAATGCCCAATGGGTAGCATATATCATTGTTGACGGTGACCACATTCAAAAAACAGGAACCTCTAACGCAACTGTCGATTTGGGTCATGTGGATGATTATGCAAGCATAACCGTGGATCAAACTGGAATTGGAACTACAACAGTATCTCTCATAAACTCCGATGGGGATGTGATTGATTCAGACAATACCAATGAAGCGGAAACAAACGCACTGTTCTTTTATTTAAGAATGTCAAAATAACTGTCTTTAAACAAGATGGAAACTATGGAAATGAAGGAGGTCACTCTCCTTTCATTTTTCCAATTAATCTCTTAATTGGAGTTCAAACCCTATTTTTTATAATTTTCTGATAAGCAATATTTAATAGCTACTTTTTATAATAAATATGAATATTATTCATGTTTTAAGGATGTTAAATAATGAGGACTCTTGAATGGGAAGACAATAAACTAAAACTAATTAATCAGAATAAAATTCCAAATGAACTTAGCTATGTCTACTGTGAGAATTATAGGGATGTGATTGTAGCTATCAAGGACATGGTCGTAAGGGGAGCTCCGGCAATTGGAGTAGCTGCAGCATTTGGAATGGTATTGGCATATCTTGCAGAAGAAGATATGGAAAAGGCAGCTGAAGAGATAAAGGCGGCCAGACCTACTGCAATCAACCTTTTCTGGGCTGTTGATAGGGTAGCTAAAAGTGATGATCCTCTTGAAGAGGCTTTAAAAATGTATCAGGAAGNNATTGGAAGACACGGTGCAGAAATAATCGAGGACGGTGACACCATTTTAACTCATTGTAATGCTGGTGCACTTGCATGTGTTGATTACGGTACTGCATTAGGGGTTGTACGTTCAGCATTTCATCAGGGAAAAGACATCAATGTGATTTGTGATGAAACAAGACCTAGAGGGCAGGGTGCAAGATTAAGCGTTTGGGAAATGCAACAGGAAGGAATTCCTGTAAAACTGATTCCGGATGTTGCTTCAGGTTATCTCATGTCCCAATATAAAATAGACAAGATAGTAATTGGGGCCGATAGGGTAGCAAAAGGCGGTGTTGCAAACAAAATTGGTTCATTGATGGTTGCTCTTGCAGCTAATCATTTTCACGTACCGTTTTATGTAGCTGCTCCATTATCAACATTTGATTTTGAAGCTTCAATTTTTGATACTGAAATCGAAGAAAGAGATGGTGACGAAGTCAGATATTATGGTGAATGCCAAATCTGTCCTGAAGGGACTGAAGTTATCAATCCTGCATTTGACATTGTTCCAAAAGAGTTTATTACAGGTATCATAACAGAAGAGGGCATTATTGATCCGATTTAAATCTTCTCCATTGGATATCAATAATCAATTTTTCTTTTGTTTTTAATCTGTTATTCTAGCATCAATGGCAACATGCCACATTCCTGGACTGGAGGATTTCACTTTACGTGTATTCAATATCTCTACTTTCTTATTTTTTTTGGAAGCTGCACTTTGTAGCCTTTCTATGCCCTGTCCAAATGAATCAGAGAATTCATAATAATTAATTATTCCTTGATCATTAATTAAATCCATTGCAAGGTCAAGGAAAGTATAGGCTAGGCCAGGGAGGTTCATGATTATTCTATCAAACTTCTCTTTAAACTCCACTTCAGTTATATCGCTACAGATTGCATTTATGGAACCTTGGAGCTTGTTCAGTTTTATGTTCTTTTCCAAATATTTGATTGCACTGTCATTGATGTCAACAGCAGTCACGTCCACATTGTTGTTTTTAGCTATCACCATAGGAAACGGACCAATTCCACAGAACATATCTAATATTTTCTCATTTTCTCTTACGCTGTCGCTGACTCTTTTTCTTTCGGTAGCAAGTCTTGGTGAAAAGTAGACTTCTTCCACATTCAACTGCAGACGGGTGCCGTGTTCCTTATGGATGGTTATGTTGTTGTCTTCCCCTGCAATCAGTTCCAAATCCCTGATACGGGTGGTTCCATGTATTGCACTTTTTTTCATAAAAACAGATTTGCGTTTGGTAAATGCCAATGTGGCCTTTCCAATTTCCTCCTTTTTGTTTTCAAGGTTTTTCGGAATTTCCACAATCACAATATCTCCGATAATGTCGAATGATGTTTTAAGGTCTTCGGTTTCCTCAGCTGTTAAAACCCCATCCAAAAGATCCGTAAAGTTCTTGGGATACTTTTTCAAGGTTTCCAGTTCAATATCGCAGACTTCATAGCTGTCTACATCTTCATTGATTGGGATATATCCATATCCATCCTCTGTTTTTATCTTATAGTCCATATTCATTAATTTCTCTTCCATTAATGTTTTACGAATGTCATTCAATTGTTTCAATGGAACTTTTACGGCTTTCAGTG
>DAII01000057.1:0-1161 GCA_002496065.1 Methanobrevibacter sp. UBA586 | reverse complement strand
TGGTTTAGGTTTATTTGATGAAAAGGACATGAGTTTAAAGGCATTGGAATGTTTAAAAAATGTTGATAAGATTTATGCGGAGTTTTTCACATCCCGTTTATTTGGTTCTTCCTTTGAAGCTATTGAAAATTTAATCGGGCAGGAAATTGAGGTTCTTGTTCGTAATGAAGTTGAAGAGGAAAGCAAATTTCTGGAGGAGGCAAGGAAAAGCAACGTTGCCCTAATCACCGGAGGGGATCCCTTAATCGCCACCACCCATTCAGAATTTTTGGTGGAATGCAAACAAAAGGGAATTGATTATGAAGTAATTCATGGTTCTTCAATTCTATCATCTGCACCAGCTATTTCAGGTCTTCAGGCCTATAAGTTCGGAAAGGTAACCACAATTCCTTTCCCTGATTACAATTTCTATCCAAAATCCCCATATTTTGCAATTGAAGAGAATCTAAAAATGGACATGCATACTCTTGTTCTGTTGGACATTCAGGCTCACAAGAATCGTTACATGAGTGTAAATGAAGGTTTGAAATATCTGATGAGTATTAAAAATGATTTGGATGAGGATGAAGGTCTTATTAAGGAAGATACATTGGCAATAGGTATTGCAAGAGTAGGATCTAAGGATTCAATTGTAAAGGCCGGAAAAATATCAGAGCTGATTGACTATGATTTCGGTGGTCCTCTTCATTGTATTGTAATTCCATCTAAACTGCATATTGTGGAAGCAGAGTATTTGGTTGAGATAGCTGGAGCTAATCCGGAAATTCTTGAAAAAATTTAAAAGGAGGAAGTAGAAAATTGTGTCCTTTTTTTCTACTTCGATGGGTTATCNNTGGAGATTATAAAATGGTTGACTGATCATTTTATCATGAGGATTGACATGAATTTTTATTCACATCGGATTATACTTTAGTGTTTATCATATTTAAATATTTTCATTTAACCAAATAATTTTTAGGTTAATTTTTTCCTGATTTTGTGTTTTTACACATTTTTTCTAAATTTATTTTCATGATATTTTTCATTATTTTTTTATAAATTTCATAATTTTAAAAACTTAATACTTAAATATTTTTAAGTAATACTACTAGGTATGAAGAAAATAAAAAGGGTAACCATAACAGTAAACAATGATGTGGATTTGCATTTCAGAAAATTGGC
>DAII01000062.1:15275-20990 GCA_002496065.1 Methanobrevibacter sp. UBA586 | reverse complement strand
TTCATAATAAATTTATAGTATCAAACAAAAGGAGCTGGAAACTTGAACAAGAGAATTGACCTACACATGCACACTTTATTTAGCGACGGTGAACTGTTGCCTTCAGAACTTGCAAGAAGGGCACAGAACCTGAACCATGAAGCAATAGCTATAACAGACCATATAGACGCCTCAAATGTAGAAACCCTACCTCAAATCCAGAAGGCCGTTGACGACATAAACGAAAACTGGGACATCAACGTGATTCTAGGTGCTGAAATTACACACACACCTGTGAAATCCATTGATAAGATAGCTAGAAAGGCAAGAAAACTTGGAGCCAAAATAATCGTGGTTCATGGTGAAACACTGAACGAACCTGTTATTGAAGGAACTAACCTTGCCGGGGTAAAATCCAAAAATGTAGATATTCTCGCACATCCTGGATTGATAACAAGAGAAGAAGCGGAAATAGCTCTTGATAATGACGTATACATAGAAATTACAGCAAGAAACGGTCATTCAATATCAAACGGCCATGTGGTTAATGTATGCCGTGAAGTGGGAAACAAGTTCCTCATAAATACCGATACACACTCACCGGACAATATAATAACCTTTGAAAGATCACGCATTGTCGGTTTGGGTGCCGGATTAACTGATGACGAGGTTGAAAAAGCAATTATTGACAATCCAAGAGAACTCATAGGAAGAATATAGAATGAAAGCCAGCAAACTTCTAGAGGAAATTCAAGAAAATCTGAAGGATTTCAATATAGAATACGTTAGAAACAAGGTTAGCGATGAGAGATACAAAGACCCCTTGACTAAAAGGCTTGCAAAGCACAATTCAGATGCATACGATGAGATATTTAAAACTGAAATAGTAGATGAATTCG
Source organism: Methanobrevibacter sp. UBA586 (assembly GCA_002496065.1). Classification (GTDB taxonomy): domain Archaea; phylum Methanobacteriota; class Methanobacteria; order Methanobacteriales; family Methanobacteriaceae; genus Methanocatella. The sequence continues at coordinate 20,112 of DAII01000062.1, read as the reverse complement.
ATATTCCAGACGATAAAATAGACAATCTCAAAAATGACATAGACTATTATTTCTCAAAGTACAATCCTCATGATGAAGAAAATCAGAAACTGACAAAATATATATGTCTGTACCTCTCATTCATCAACAAAAAACCTTTGCATCCATTTGGAGACCGTCCTACTGAATGCNNTGAAGAGGTTTATGAAAAGGACGGACAATATTTCTGCAAAGGCAGGGCAAAATATATCAAGGATAAAAATTCATTGTGCAAGTACTGCTGCACAAATGTGGCTCCATTCAATCATTTCTTTTAAAAAAAAGTTTATTCAAGTTCCAAGAGGATTGGAAATCTTTCATCATATGGTTTGGCTATGAAGGGATGTTTCAATGCATATTCCTTAATATCATTACCTATTTCCTCTTCCACTAGTTTTTTAAGTTCAGCTGAGGGTTCCTCCCCCAATCTCGGACAAATTGTTTCAAATGCAACAACTAATTTTCCGTCTTTGTCCATTACTCTTAAAGGCCATATTTTACATTCAAGAGGCTTGTCCTCATCATTTAGAGTACAGCCACTGTTTTCTTCCAAAAATAGGCATGGAACTGTCTCATCAGGATCATCAGTTTTATACTTGTCCTCAAGATTCATTCTAGCATAGAAGTTATCATCATCAATATAGACCTTTTCAAGGTCATCGGCTTTGCTTTTGTCTTCAGATATTATTCTCTCATATGTTTCCTTTGGAAAAACAGGAAGCTCCCAAAGATNNGCATGTTTCCTTTGTAAGAACATCTGAAATCATTTAAACACCTTCCCATAATTATTTTTTTGCACAATACTTTTCAAGCAATATATCAGGCCTGTATGTTAGTTTGGCCTGTCTCAATCCTTCAATCCCAAGGTCCTGTTCACGGTTGACATATTTGTAATCTGACCACTGTTTTCTGACAAACTCTTGGTTTATTACGTTGTATATGCCTTCATAGTCACGATTCCCACGTTCACAATGAATTATGACAGTATCTTTGGTAAGTTCTTCTCCTGTAGAGACTCCGACAATTTCACCGTCAACCCTAATGATACATCCCTTTATTCCTAATCCATTGAAGTGGTTAAACATCTCCTCCATTGCCACAAGCTCATTAAAATCATTGTTTGTGTTCCTTATCAGCTCCCGTGTGAATTCCTTTGCATCCTCAAGATTGCTGTCATCTATCGGTTCATATGTATAGTCATATGAATCCTGGAATTTCTTAATCCACCTTCGCTTGTTTCTGAGTTTGGAACCTTTCAGATTAATTAGTTTATCTGTGGTATAAATATAGTCAAAGGAATCTCTTCTCTCTTCAAATTCATAGTCAAGATTCTTCAGGGGTTCCATCATCTCCCTTAAAACCGGCTTGAACATAAGTGGCCCCTCCTCCTTTTCAAGTAGCTCGATAACCCTGGAGGAATCTCCAATCCCATAGGGATAGTGGTAGAACCTTTCATTGTTCTTTGAATATCCTCTAACAATTAAAAAATCGTCAACAATTGCATATTCATAGTCGTAATCTTTTCTCCACATGAACAGATTGGAAAAATTCTTTTCGGAGTTTCTAAAATCAGTCAAATCAAAATATTCATCAAAAAGTGGCTTATCTTCAAAGGTAAGCGGTTTAAAATCTATCATATGTAGTTCTCTTAATAAATCAATAAAATAAAAATAATACTTTATCTTAAAAAGATAAAGTAATCTATTCAGTTTAAATAGTGTTCAAGACATTATAAACAAGAATCAAGTCTTTTCCTAACATATAGTTGTCTTTTAATTCCAATTTAACAGCTTCAGACATTTCATCGAATCCTTCTCCACCGAATAAAGATTTGGCATCTACCCCTCCAACAACCATTGGAGCAATAGCTATTCTTATTTCATCGATAAGGCCTTCTTTAATCATTGCAAAGTTTAAAGTTGATCCTCCTTCAAGCATCAATGTCCTGATGTCTTTGTCACCAAGATAGTTGAGTAATGCTTTCAAATCTACTTTATCATCACCGCTGAAGAAGATATCTGCCCTTTTTTTAAGTTCTTGATATCTGTCACTTAATAGAAAATCACTTTTATACTTGTTAGCTACAGCAATAATTGTATCTGCATCTTTATTGGTAACTTTTGCAGCGATAGGAGTTCTTGCCCTACTGTCTACAATTACACGAACAGGATTATCGCTAAGTTCAGCTTCAATCTTGTGAGCTGTGAGTTTAGGGTTGTCTGCAATTACGGTTCCAATACCTACCATTATAGCATCGACCTCTTTTCTAAGTTCATGAACTCTGATAATGTCTTCCGGACATGAAATTTCAGAACTTCCTGTTTTTGTAGCTATTTTACCATCAAGAGTCATTGCAGCATTTAATATTACATATGGTTTCATTTTTCATCACCTATTTAAATAATTATACTTCTAGTATATAAATATTTATATAAAATCTTTTGTTTTTTAAATAAAATTGCAAGGAAATTCCATTGCTGAAATAAAATGGTTCTAATGAAAATATGACTTTATAAGCGATGAGTCGATAATGAGGCATGAATGTCAGTTGAATACTATTTTCATGTTTGGAATATCCTGTCTATTGAAGGCTATTTTNNTTTCCATTTCATTGACATCAACATTATTTCCTTAGAAACATTAAACCTTAAATGCCTCTGAAATTTCCAGTACTGTAAGCTCCATATTCCCATCTACGAAATCATGGAAATATTTCCGTAGGCTTGTTTTTAATCTGATTCATGCTTTTCCCTGACTGATTAAAAGTTGTTAATTTCAATCGGATTGATTGTGAATGTGTTGTTTTTCTTTAGATAGCTACATGGAATTAATGTTCTTATCACACCTATGTCCAAGAGGGGAACTCCTTATTTACGAATTATATATGGCCTGTTAAAAAGGTATTGGATTTCATTGTTGATTGTGTTATATATGATTGAGCTATTAAATACTGACATTTGATAGTAGTTATTGCACTTTCCATAAACGCTTTTTTCATTTAACACCACTCTCCAACATATGCCTTAATGTATTCTATTGAATTGATGTCAACATAATAGTAAACCTCTCCCCTTCTTGTATCTTCAGATATTCTCAACCACTGATCCTCAATGGAACAGTCGACGGGATTTGTTTCTNNGGACATGATGAAACGATTTCCATACCGTTGAACTCAATACACTTGTCCAAAATCATTGCAACATCTTTAGCATCCATAATATCACCTTAACAATACTATGTAAATCAATATAAAACTGTCTGGTGCAAGAGCATTTGAAAAGTAAAATATCCCCAAACAATTGGGAAATGTAAAAAAAGTTGAATGTAGACGTGGTTAAAAATCTAATGAATAATTGTCGTTTAAAAAAAGGTAATGAAGACAATAATCTTCATTAATCAAATTTCACACTTTTTGCGATATCTTTAAGTTCATTAAGGTCGTCACCGGTGACCAGGAAAACCTTATTGTCTTCGTGAATACCAATAGCGTCAGTACCTAAGGTCTCATTGTTTACCTTAAAGATAGTCATGTCTCCTTCGGTCTTATCAATTTTCATGTTGAACTTATCGCAGAATATATTCCACATCTCATTAATACTACTGGAATCAATTGCATCGTCTTCAGCGTAGACATACCATAATTTATTGTCAGAGTCTCCCCATACAGCTACTCCTTTTTCACTAAATGAAGCGAAATGGTCACCATCAGGATAGAGTGCTGTAAATTTACCATCAAAGTTATGGTCTACCAAGTTACTGGCTGCAACTGTCCCTACGGTAAGAGAAGCAACTACAATGAATAAAATCAAAAACTTCAAATTTTTGTTCATTTCAATACCTCTTTAAATTAATAGAGCTTACTTCGTCATGTAATTGCAAAACACAACAGAATATTCGCTTTGAGTATATATTTAAAAGTAATGGTATATAAATTATAGTTATTTATTTTGAAGACTGGAAAATATTATGAACGTTATTCAAGAATTGTTCCAACTGATAAACACTTAAATTAGATTAANNGTAAACAATATTTCTTAACAGTGATAATATGGAAGACAGATTTGAAAAAGGCATGAATATCCTGAAAATTACAAACGGAGACAAGATTGAAGAGATTTTTAAAGAATTTGAGGATATAGCTCCTGATTTAGCTAGGTTTATTGTAGAGTTCCCATACTCTGAGATCTATACAAGAGAAGAGGTTGACCTTAAAACCCGTGAGCTCTGTACCGTGGCTGCACTTACAGCAATGGGAACTGCAGGCCCTCAACTTAAGGACCATATTGGAGGTGCATTGAATGCTGGAAACAGCCCAAAGGAGATTGTTGAAATAATAATACAAATGTCAGCCTATGCCGGATTTCCTGCAGCAATCAATGGAGTAATGGCTGCCAAGGAAGTCTTTGAGGAAAAGAATCTTTTACCTGTAAAATGAGAAAACATTCTTTAAAATAATGATAGAATAATGTCCGTACTGTAATAAAACTTAGAAAGACGACAGTGCCTAGACTATCAGGATGAAAGATAGGTGGCGAAGGATAAATATTGAAAGGAGAATATCATGACAGAATGCATATATTTNNAACATTCTGTCCCTACTGTGGAAAACAGTTACCGGAAGAATTCTACGAACGTGTGGAATATGAAAGAAGATTAAAAGAAGAAGAAGAGCTCGAAAGAGCTTTGATTATCCATGCAATAGGATAATTTAAATATTAAAGACTTTTTTTGCATTTTTAGTAGTTACCTCATCAACGGTAGCTACATCCAAATCTTTTATTTCAGCTATTTTTTCAACTGCAAGACTTACATTGGCAGG
>DAII01000062.1:13522-15163 GCA_002496065.1 Methanobrevibacter sp. UBA586 | reverse complement strand
TTCTACGGGCTGTCTTCATGCTTCCGCCGTAACAATGAAAAATACAATATGGAATATCTTCATAGTCCTCTAGAAGATTGAAAGCCTTCCTTTCGCTGTCACGAACATGCATCTGCAAGGGAACCCTGAAATCGTTTGCAATGTCCATAAAGCTTTTGAAAATCTCCCTTTGTCTTTCCCTTATCGGCTTTTCCTTAACANNATAGTCAGTGCCAACCTCACCTATAGCTACGAACTTATCCTTGTTTTCAATCAGATAGTCCTGAGCCTCTTTAATCTCCTCATAGGTGGCGTCCTGAGAGGTAAGTGGATGAAATCCGAATGTCGGGTAGAGGAAGTCCTTATACTCCTCTGCCAAATCCAAAAGGGCAATGTTGCTTTCAAGGCTTGTTCCGGAAACTATTACCGCATCCAGCCTGTCTTGTGCACGTTTCATAACTTCCTTTCTGTCTGAATCGTAATCTTCAAAATTAATGTGGCAATGGGTATCAATCATCTTAAACACCAAATCTACGTTCTCTTTCTTGGTATGACCTAATAGCTCTTAAGAAATCAACTTTTCTAAGTTCAGGCCATAGGCTGTCACAGAAGTAAAGCTCAGAATAGGAGGATTGCCATAGAAGGAATCCGCTTAAGCGTTCCTCTCCACTGGTTCTTATTATGAGGTTTGGATCATCAAGACCTGCAGTGTAAAGGTTTTTGCTTACATCCTCTTCACAGATGTCTTCAGGATCAAGTTTTCCTTCCTTAACATCATCTGCAATCTTTTTGATAGAATCCACGATTTCCTGTCTGCCGTCATATCCTATAGCTATGTTCAACAGTCTCTTGTCATAATTTTCTGTTGCCTTTTCAGCCTCATGAATGGCTTCAAGAACATCATCAGGAATCAAATCAAGCTTTCCAACAACCTTGACCTTAACCTCGTTTCTATGTATCTTGTCATGGCCCACCAAACGCTTGAAGTTCTTGACGAAAAGATTCATCAGCCCCTTGACCTCATGTTCAGGCCTGTTGAAGTTTTCTGTGGAAAATGCATAAACCGTTACGATTTCTATTCCAAGTTCTATTGTCCAGTCTAATACCTTTTCCAAGGTATCAACACCTTTCTCATGGCCTTTTACCACATCCATATTTCCCTGAAGCTTGGAATATCTTCTGTTGCCGTCCATGATGATGGCTACATGTTTAGGCATTTTTTCCTCATCCAACTTCCGAGAAATGTTCCATTCATAAAATTTGTAAAGTAAGTTTTCTGCCATTTTCTTGCCCTTTCTAAATATTTGTTAGTTTATATGCCAACTCTATTGAGCGAACGTATCCCTCTTCACTTTGATCTCTACTGGTATCTATATAAACTTTAGACAGTCCAAACGTTACAGCACCGTAGCTTGGCCATGAGTTTATCAAAACAAAGCTTCGAAACAGTACGTTTCCAAAGATGCCGTCAGGGGCTATTATGACATTGCACCCGTCATCCAAAGCCTTTTCTATCAGTATATAGTAGTTTTTAACATCAAAGTCTGTTTTTTCATTAATCAAATCAGTGAGTTTTTCGCTATCATCTATTGAATCACTGATTCTTTTACTTCTACCGTAGTCTCCATTTCTACCTTCAGCCAAAACGGCGATTTTAGGTTT
>DAII01000062.1:10155-13479 GCA_002496065.1 Methanobrevibacter sp. UBA586 | reverse complement strand
CAACGGGAGTTAATAAAAATTCCTTATCCTCATCGATGACATAGGTGGCTCTGAATATGAAGTCATTGCTGAAGTTTGACTTCAGACTTTTCATGACCTTTGATGCCGGCAGAGAACCTCTAATAACAGCATCAACCTCAGAATCCAAAATGGCATCAACCAATGCCTCATCGTCATAAACAAGTTGAAAATCAATGTTTTCATCCTTGAAGCAATCCATAGCCTTTAAAATATTTTTATTATCTCCAATTCCCACAGCTATAGTAGTCATTAGTTCTTAAATATGTATCAAACTGTTAATATATCTAACTATGAATTAAAAAAAAATAGAAAGAAGATTCTAGAATAATCCAGAATCCTCAAGTGCCTGTTCGAATCTGTTTGCTGCCTTGTCAAACAACTCTTTTACAAGTATTGAAAGGGCCAATGTGACTATCAAAATTCCAATCATAACATATATGCTTGGCATTACATTTGGCCAGTAGAGACCTAATAGAGCATTTCTTAAAAGCTCGATTCCGTAGGTCATAGGCAAGTATGGACTGATTGTCTGAAGTAATANNGGATGAAATCTGGAACACCAGAAGAATTATAGCTATTGCCTTACCTGCATTTCCGAATACTGAAACGAAGGAATAAATCAGCACCATGAATGTCAATGTAATCAGATATGTGAATAGGATAAACCATGCAGGATTTTCCACCTGTATTCCAAGAGCGAATGATCCTATCAGTGTTACTGTAGACTGCAACAGACCGATTAAGATAAACAGACCCATTCTACCGAAGTACAATTCCAAAGGACTGTATTTGGACTGGCCTAAATATCTTGTCTTGATCAATGCAACAGCAATGATGCATCCTACCCATATTGAAAGAACTATGTAAAATGGAGATACTTCAGATCCGTAGTTGTCAACCGGATATACCTCTTCACGGTCCAAATCCACAGGAGAGTAGAAGTATTCCTCGACATTTGTCTCGTTCACCATTTCAAGTTGTGATAGAGGTGATGCAGGGGATGTTTGACCAATTTGAACCAGCTGTTTGAATGCAACTGAATCCACGGTTTTTACAACCTCACTGTTTATTTTTTCCTGAATTTCATTAGCTGCGTTGTTGCTCATTCTAGATGCAACAGGATTTGTCTTTTCATTGATTAAGTATGTGATGTTGGTTTTTGTAGGATTCTGGGAATTGACTGAAAGGAGCTCTCCTGTGAAGTTTTCAGGAATTATTATGGCCGCATAATATGAGCCATCCTTTACCCCCTGTCGTGCGTCCTCCTCACTTACGAACTTCCATGCGAAGTCATCGTTGTCCTTGAGTTCCTTAACAACCTCATCTCCAAAATTTACCGATTTTCCATTGTATGTTGAATTTACATCGTTTTTCACTATGGCAAAATCCAGATTGTCCGTATTTCCATAGGGATCCCAGCATGCCTCCACATTTAGAAGGGCATACAATGACGGGAGAATGATAATTGCAATGATTGTTATGATGACTGCAGGATTCTTGAACAGTGCCTGCAGATCCTTTTTCATGATATGTGTAACATTACCGATTTCCATAGGTTCACCGTAAAAATAGCTAGTTGTCCAAACCCTTGAAGAAAATGTCTAAAAAGTCATCAAGAATCTTATCAATNNGGTTATCCTCCGTATATTCTCCAAAGGATTACTGATTAAAAAATAACACTGTAGATGTTTAGGGCGACTTTGGGATTTATCTTTCTTATATTACAGTTTTAATCCCATTTTCAAAGAGCACTATCAGTTTCTCCCGTATCTTGTCAGATACCAATTTTAATCATTTCATTGTCTTTTCTTGAAATGTTCCCTCTATTGCCACCTTAAAAATATTAAGATTGTCTTCAAAAAAGTTTAGGATATCCCACCAGATTTCCTTAATCAGAAGTTTAAAGTCCACATCGTTGTCATAGGTGAAAACACTATCAATTCCCCAAAATATAGTTCAGGTAATAATCTTTTATTTTCAAAGGTTTTCCTTTGATTGGAAGCGTATGAATACTGTAAATTAACTTACTTCCACATTTAAACTATCTTTAGATGTGTTGAATCCATACTGTTTTCGTTTATGCCTTCAGCGTTGCGTCGATAATCTTCTTTCAGTATTATCATATGTGGAATTCATAATGTAAGTAAGTACCTACATATATATAAATTTTTTTATAAAAAAAATGAGATTAGTCATTAATCTCATTGTTAAAGTCAAAAATAGCTGATTTAACCAAATCAAGAACTGACTTTTCCAGATTAGGATAAGTATAGTCCAAAGGAATAGGAATGTTGTCACAGTAGACCACTTCAAGTCCACCGTCTAATGCTTCTTTTGTAGCTACATCCACGGCAGCAGCCTTAAGTTCAGTAAGCATCACATCAGCCTTGTCTATGTTTGCTGCAATGTCCTCACGCAATAATGGCCTGTTTGCAAGGTTTGATGAAACACCAACAACATTACAATCGTAATTGGTCTCTAGATACTCCACAAGCTTGGACTGAACCTCCTTAGGTGCAGTTGTTGCAAAAAGAACATTCTTGCCTGAAATGTCTCCTAAAGGTTTTGGTCTAAATACAGTAGCTATTACCTTGGCATCTGGATTGATTTCCTTAATTTTTTCTTCGATGTATTTGATTTTCTCACTGTTGGCCATTGGCTCCTCACACATTGTCATTATGATTAAATCACCAAAGCTTATTCTGTAAGGGCCAAAATACTTGACTATATTGTTAATAGGCTGATTTGCACCTACAAGAACAATGTTTTTAGTAGTTTTTATTGGTGGAATGGCAGCACCACTTCCCTCAAAGATAGCAAACTCTGAATCAACCTCATTGGCCAGTTTCGCTCCTTTTTTCATGTTGGTTAAAAAGACCTCACCAGCCATTCCTCCACCACAACGTCTGCATCCTATTGTTAGGATACGGCTCATCAAGGCGTCTTCCCAATGATCGCTTGCTGCATGAACGCCTTTTTCAGACTGCTCTAGCAGGAATTTCGGTGAAATTTCAATCTCATCACCGTGAACTATTTCAGGCTCTTCAGGCCCTCCCCTTCCCATAGCTACCACACATGGATTGTGATCATTTTCATGAAGCAGTCTTGAAACGAAACCTGAAACGGCTGTCTTTCCTATTCTCTTACCTGTTCCAAGAATCTTAAGGGATGGCTTTTCCATGATGTCATATTGAGTTACAGGCTCAAATCTGAAGTCCGGACCCTCATAGACAATGTTTTCCTGAAGAACAAGACTAGCTATTTTGAATCTTTTTTCATAGTCTAGAATAGGTTCATCACTTA
>DAII01000062.1:9047-10126 GCA_002496065.1 Methanobrevibacter sp. UBA586 | reverse complement strand
GACCGTCACCAAACTTGACAGGAACTCCCAAAATGTTTGAATAGGAATTCTCATCTTCATTTTTAAGCTTTTCAGTTCCCCCTATGAAGACCGCGGCCTTTACATCATGATATTCTAACTTGTTCAATGTGTCGATAGCTTCCTGTGTTACTGGAAGATAGTGTTCTCCATCAATTAAGCAAAGCATTTCCTTAGTCATTTAATCACCTAATACCTATTTTATTAAAACTTAGTATTTAAATAATACCATTATAAGGTAAAAATAGTTACATTTATATAGAAAATAAGTCTTCTTATTAAATACTATAATCAAGGTATGGTAATAGGTACTATCTCGATTATAAACAAAAAAAATAGAGATGAAAATATGGCAAACGATTCAAAATTTGATCAAGAAAAATACGAAGAAGCAAAAATCAAAAAAGTAGAAGATGCAAAAAAAGAATTCGAATATGAAAGAAAAGACGAATNNAAAAATGTTTTGGAGAAGTGAGATTTTATCTCATTTCTTTTTTTTAAAGTTTCTTTTTTTAAAAAAAATAAAATTAAGCTGATTTAAGCTCTTTTTCAGACCTTGCAACCAAATCAGCCAAGGAATTACATACATTTGTTGGAAGTGAATCTGTATCTTTTTCTGAAATAATTGTAGAGATTATCTTACTNNAACGAAAATAGCGTGTTTATGTTCTGCCTTGGTCTTATGAATATGATGGGGGCTAATATTTAACATCATATATTCGCTACAGTCATTTTTTATTTGATCGTTTTCCGCTAAAAATTTTAAAGCATAAACTAAAAATTGATGTAATTGTATCATTTCATCCTTATACATAACTATCTAACCCATTTATAAAAATCAGCTTATTAATCAATTAAGCTANNCGGACATATAATTATTGTAAACTCATTATATTTAAAAATATAGCATATCACTACTATTTTTTTACAAATTTTTAATTAGATTATTTAAAATAGTTGGAAGTTCCATACTAAGATAATCCAACCCCTTTTGAGTAATTCCATTTTTGGTGGTTACTTTTCCTATTATTTCATCGCTGGTGAAGAGCCCATTATTCAAA
>DAII01000062.1:6347-9040 GCA_002496065.1 Methanobrevibacter sp. UBA586 | reverse complement strand
TATCATCATAATTTAGGGATGATGATTTTGACAGTTCCTCAGCAAACAGTGAAGTGGCAAAGGCAATGAATGCAGGCATGCAACTGGTAGCTATTGTAAGAGCTTCTAAATCGTCATAGCTATCTGTGACAATCACATTGCTAAATCTTGAGAAGAGCTCCTCTATCATTTTACGGTTTTCATCGCTAACATTCTCATTGTGATGGAAGATTGATATTCCTGTCTTCTGCTTTTCGGGATTTGCCTCAGATGCAATTGATGGAATCACACAAGAAACTTCTCCATCATATACATTAGCTATATCATCAAAACTAATTCCTGCTGAAGAATGCACCAAATAAGTTTCATTATCCATAAAAGGAGCAATCTCTTCAATAACTTTAATTAAATCAGGACTTTTAACTGAAATAAAAACAACATCAGAGTTTTCAGCCAAATTACCATTGTGTTCATAAATATTTATGTTACTACTGAGATTTTCCAGTTTATTCAAAGATCTGCTGGAAACATTCAGATTGTTTTCATCTAAAAAACCTATATCTTCTAAATTTTTAGAAATCAAGCTACCTATGTTACCATAACCAATAATTCCAAAATCCATAAGAAACACCCTTTAAAAATCATCCAAACTGATAGAACGACTCCTTAATCTGCATGAAATTGGCCAATGTCTGATTGTCCAAAGCTCCTGGCATATACAGTGCAACCACAATTCCTATAATACCGAAGACTATGCCGATAGCCCAGATAATCCTTACTTCGGTTTTCTCCTCAATAGGTTTTCTCAATACTAGCCTAATCAATGACTTGAAACCGACATCAGGTCTTACAAGCTTTCCCTCATCGTTTACCTTAGTCGGTTCGAACTGCTGTCTTTCCATAACCCCCGCACTGTAGAACTTAAGTGCAGCATCAATTATATTAGGCAAGAGAACAATTAAAGCAATCAGTTTAACCCTACCTATGAATGCAATAGATACGATTGTTGCACCGATAATGAGAGTACCTGTATCTCCAGGAAATACCTTTGCAGGATGCTTGTTGAAGTATAAAAATGCAACAAGAGCTCCCAACATACTCATACTTATGATTGTAACATCATATTTTCCAAGAATGATACATGCAATAGTCAATGAGGACAGTGAAATAATTCCCAATCCTGATTCGATACCATTCAAACCTGCCAACATATTGGTAATGTTTGCTCCAATAGATAGGGCAATAGGAATACATATTAAATAGACTATTCCCACATTAGGCGGTGCAGCCCAAATTAAAGGAATACCAGCTAAAAACAGTAAGAAAAACTTCTCTTTAGATGAGAGAACCAACAAATCATCAACAATACCTATGATTCCTACAAGTAATATAACAACCAGAACAACCATCAGCTGGAATGTCAAAAGGTCATGCATTCCAATTCCGGCAAAAATACCTATAATAAAACCAAAAAGAATTCCAAAACCACCCATTTCAGCTACAACGGGTTTCCAAGACTTATGGATATCCTTTCCAACAATTTCCGCCTTTTCAAGTTTCCGGATAATCTTAGGCATTGACAAACGAGTTACTAAAAATGATATTACACCACATATGATTGCAATTACANNGAGAATGTTACTCATAAAATCACTTATTTTTTATTTAAAATATAATAGACACTTCTAACAGGAATATCCAATTCCTCTGAAATTTCAGTGGGTTTTTTACCATCATCCCTTAATTTACGAACCAGATTCCTTTTATCGTCATCATGTTTCTTTCTATAATCATTAAATTTGAAATTTTCATCATGGCTTTTGACAAGATAATAAACCTTGCTGAGAGGTATTTCAAGCTGTCTTGAAATTGATTTTGCAGAAAGACCTGATTTGGCCANNGTTTAACAACTTTAGATTTCAACAAATCATTTTTGGATTTTCTGCCCCAGTTATATTCAATCTTAACCTCAATGTCCAAGGACTTCAAAGCCTCAATATAGGTTTTGGAAATTCTGTCGTAAACGCTTTTAGAACATGTAATAGTCTGGAGATTTGGATACTTGTCCATCAGCTCCATAATTTTCAATGAACTGAGAACCTCTTTTATATGAATGCTAATAGTTTCCTCATCTTCCATACAATCACTATTTCTTGATAAGTTCTAAAAACTTCTTGGACTTTTCACTTTTGGGTTCCTCAAGATTCTTGATGTTATTAATTTCCTTATTTATTTTGGAATCGTTAATGTTGAAAGCATTTCCCAAGGTTTTAATGTCAATGCCTGCCTTTCTATTAATCAACGCAGGCCCAATAGCTGGATTGTAGACCTTAATGTTGGATTTGTTTATCAAATCCTCAAGCTTGAACTTCTCATATAGGAGAAGGTCCATTTCAGGAATTGGGATGATTTTCAAATCAGTTTCCTCATTTAAGGTCATGATTGCCTTGTTGTATGTGGTCTGGAAAACCTTTCTTTGCTGTCTGTCCAAATCCATACGAATTGTAGGAAACGGACCATTGACAGACTTACGATTATAATGGGAGGTTGTCATGTAATATCTGAATATGTCCCACATTATAATGGCAACTGGAATGTTTGTGAAAATGTTTTTCTCAATGTTTTTCCTTTTCTTTAAATCTCTTTTTAGGGAACGGTTCAGATTGCCGAACTTGTCCATATATCCCAGTTCCTTGAATTCCCTTTCAATCTCG
>DAII01000062.1:6149-6333 GCA_002496065.1 Methanobrevibacter sp. UBA586 | reverse complement strand
CAAACTCACTTTTATACCTAAAAATAATTTCATCGTATCTGTTGATTCTTTTGAAATCGGAAATATTCTTCTTGTAGATTGAATCTTTTATTGACATGACAAGGTCCTCAGCATACTTAACATATGCAATTGCCAATGCATTTCTAGCATTCTTGTCATCAATTATGGCAGGTTTTGTCCTATG
>DAII01000062.1:4907-6105 GCA_002496065.1 Methanobrevibacter sp. UBA586 | reverse complement strand
CCGAATCAAGAGTTATGTTTTTGCGAATCCAACGTTTGTTTCCGTCCTTAAACTTAATAACGAGGGAAATTGTTTTTACAACACCTTTACGTTCCTGTTTCAGGAAGTTCAATACCTTTTTAAACGCATCCCTTCCCCAATCTGAAAATTGACTCATCAAAACCATGTAATTTCCAGACAAAGGCAAATAGGGAATGATTTCCAACCTATATGTCTTGTCCCTATTAATCTTAAATGAAAATTTATCATTTCCACAACTGCACTTTTCGTTAAGTTGCATGTATTCATCAATTTTATATTGTTTGTAACAGGAATCGCATTTGATGTTTGCATACTTGTTCAGATTTCCAATTGCTATCCTATGTGAATCTATTGCAGACTTTACCCTTCCCAAAATATTCTTTTTGGCATTAGCCCTCATCCTGAACTGCTGATTGTGACGGCTTGTTTCACTCATCTCTTCAAGAGTGACCTCTCCAACAGTTCCGGTTCCATACTTATTTAAAGATCTAAAAGGACTTTTATATCCTTGGGAGTCCATTGAATCCTTTAATTGCTGCAAATGGTCTAGCCTGTTATTTAGCTTGAAGTAGAGATCTTTGAAATACTCAAAATCATCAATATTATCCAAAGCTATATTGTCATCTGCTATTTCAGCAAGGTAATTTTCAGCTTCAGATATCAGNNAATACTTTTTATCTTATAATCTTATTGAATTCTCTCACCGACTTCACATTCATCAGGAGTTAATAAGGCTCCACTATCACCGGTAGCTAAAATCATACCTTCAGACAATGTTCCGAATAGTTTGGCAGGTTTAAGGTTTACCACAACTGCTACTTTTCTGTCAACAAGCTCTTCAGGAGCGTAGAATTTTGCAAGACCTGCAACAATCTGCCTTACCTCATCTCCTATATCCACCTGAAGCTTTAATAGCTTGTCTGATTTTTCGATTTTTTCAGCTTCCTTAATTTGACCTATTCTAATTTCCACTTTGTCAAAGTCATCTATTGTAATAATATCACTCATATTTTCATCCTCTTCTTCCGTACTCTTTAGGGTTTCATTCAGTTTTGTAATCTGTGCATCGATTACATCATCATCAATTTTCTTAAATAAAGGCCTTGCCTTATTTATTTCATGTCCTTCAGCCAAAGGAGCTATTGCAGCATCCCAATCTTCAGGAATATCAATATTA
>DAII01000062.1:3158-4887 GCA_002496065.1 Methanobrevibacter sp. UBA586 | reverse complement strand
CAATGTCTTTGCCAGCTGATTTGAAAGATACAACGTATTCGCCGCTTTTTGAAGGTCCTCTTTTACTGCCTTCCACGGTTCTTGATCGTTGAAGTACTTGTTTCCAAGTTTGGCCACTCTAAATATTTCAAGCAATCCTTCCCTGAACTCATAATTGGAGATGAATTCTCCTACCTTGTCCGGAAGCTCTTTAATGGCCCTTTCAAATTCCAAATCCTCCTCTGACGGGTTCCTGTATTCTGGAACCTTACCGTCAAAGAACTTGTGGGTAAATGTGAATGTTCTGTGGAGGAAGTTACCGATAACGTCAGCAAGTCCGTCATTGTTTCTTCTCTGGAAATCCTTCCAAGAGAAATCAGTGTCTTTGTTTAAAGGAGCGTTTATAGTCAAATAAAAACGTAACAAGTCAGGATCGAATTCATCTACAAAGTCAGAAATCCAAACCACCCAGTTTTTACTGGTGGACATCTTCTGTCCTTCAAGTGACAGGAATTCCCCGGCATATATGTTGTCCGGCATCTTGCAACCATATGCTGAAAGTAATGCAGGCCAAAAGATTGCATGATGGTAAATGATATCCTTTCCTATGAAGTGAACAACATAGTCATTCCAGTAGTCCTCCCATTTAATACCAGTCTTATCGGACCATTGGGAAGCAGATGATATGTATCCAAGGAATGCTTCACCCCAAACATAGATTACCTTGCCTACTGCCTCATCTAAGGGAACAGGAATACCCCAATCCATATCACGAGTAAGAACCCAGTCTTTTAATCCTTCCTTAAGCCAGTTTCTAGCATAGTTCTTGTCGTTTGCAGGAAGATGTTCATTACTGTCAATATATTTCTCAACATCATTCTGGAAATCGCTTAACTTGAAGAAATACTGGTAGGTGTCCTTGATTACAGGAGTGCATCCACAGGTCAGACATTTAGGCTCCTTGAGTTCTGTAGGTTCCAGATGTCTTCCACATTTCTCACAGTGGTCTCCACGTGCTTCTGCACCGCAAACGGGACATATTCCTTGTACGTATCTGTCAGGAAGGAATTTGTTACAGTTTTCACAGTAAAGCTGTTTAATGTCCTTTTTGTAAATGTATCCTTTATTATATAAATCTAAAAAGAAATTTTGAGCAATATCATAATGTTTTTCATCGGTTGTTCTTGTAAAGTTATCCAGTGAAATGTTCATTGACCTAATGTCTTCAGCAATCATATCATGATATCGTTTGGAAATCTCAATGGGCTTTTTATTTTCATTATCCGCTTTTACAGCAATTGGTGTTCCATGTTCATCAGTTGCACAAACCATCAGTACATCATTACCTATCATCCTATTGTATCTAGCGTAAATATCTGCTGGAAGATAAGTAGAACGTAAATTNNCATGAAATAAAAATCTTTGACATTTTACTTATTTCTCCTTTAAATTTAAATTAATATATAAATAGCATTAAAAAATGTCTATTACTAAATATTATGATTTTGAAAACATTTAAAACTATGGTTTAAAAATTTTTTCATCCCTTCCAAATCAAAATAAGATAATCTTTTAATCAATAAATTACAATAGTATAATCTATGGTAGCGATTTCATATATCAACCCACTTTCCGAGGAAGGCAGAAGCATTGTAAAAAATTATGGAGACCTAAATCAGCTGACTGAAGAGGATGAAGACCTAATAAACAATGTGATGCATACTCCAAACCAGATAATTTCAAATGACAC
>DAII01000062.1:1033-3151 GCA_002496065.1 Methanobrevibacter sp. UBA586 | reverse complement strand
ATAAAATGGGCAATAGAGAAAAAGAACAATAAGAATTTCCAAGTACGTGAATACGAATATCTTCTAAACAGTGAAATATATGAAGAGGACGTTATAGCTTTCCATGTTCTCTGTCAAGCAATCGCAAACCAATTCAATACAGCATCAAGAGAAACAAAGCTTTTCATTGAGTCACTGGGGATTTTAATCGAAGAGAAGTTGTCAAAGATAACACCTAGCATAAGATATCCGATGATAGATGAAATCCTTAGGGACATTGCAGTTGACGGCTCCATAAAATGGACCTCACTGAAAGAAGTTATCGGCTCCAAGAAACTATCACTGATACAGTTGCTCCTTGACAACGGAGAGATAATCCTTGAGAAGGATGAATTTCTGGAAAAATACGGAGACAAGTTTGACGGCAGACCTGCAGACAAGATTTATGATATCATTGTAGGTCAAAAAATCAAGGAACTGATTCTTTCAAGACTTATCATGCAGAAAACCGAGGAATACATCAAAAGGATTAAGGAAATGTCCAAGGTCATTGAAATCCATCCGATAATTCTAGAACTGGGAGAGGAGCTGAAGACAGTAATTTCCGAAGAAATGGGCAAATACAATACATTTTATGCCGGCAGCGGTGGAATCTACGGAACTGTCAAAGGTGGAAAATTGATTCCTGAAGCATTTCCACCATGCATTCAAAATACAATCGACGGTGTGAGTTCCGGAGGCCGTAATGATGCAATCGTTCTTCTTTTAACATCATTCATTTCATATGCAAGGTTGTATCCTGGAATATTCGGTTCAGAGGAAACCGTTAAGGTATCTGATATTGATTCTGATTTGAGAATAACAGAAAACGAGATACTTCCAATAATCTATCAGGCTGCAGACAACTGTACTCCTCCGCTGTTTGACGATCAGCCTCAAGAAAAACTCAATATCATATCAAAATTAGGATTCGGCCTTCATGACGAAATCAAGCTTGAAAATGAGGGAGAGACAAAATGGTATACTCCAATGAGCTGTGAAAAAATAAAGATGCATTTGCCTCAGCTATGCAAAGCGGACTCTTCCTGCAAAGGTATAAACAATCCATTGTCATGTTACGGACGTAAAAAATATCAAATAGATAAAAAGGGAAGACAGGAAAGCAATCAAACTTCCTGATCCACTGTTTTAAATGTATAATGCTCCTCTTGGATTGCATCATAATACTCATTTAAAACTCCTGTTTCCCACTTGTTGTAATTCCAATAATCGTTTTCTTCAAACCTATCTGCCAATATGCTGATTTTTCTTTCATCCTCATCAATTCCCTCTTTTTTACAAAATTCTGAAAGGATATCTGGAGTATATTCTGAAGGGTCATCGTTAAACTCCTCATATTCCTCATATTCCTCATCAGATAGCAATTCTTCAGGAGATACTGGATTTTCCAGAGAGGATATTGTATATAAAACAATGAAAAGGTCATCATCTAACGGCAGCTGATTTTGCTCAACCCCCAGACCGGACANNATCTTTGACATGGAATCCATTTTTCATATGCTGGAGTTACAATGTCTTTAGGGCTCAAATCAGATAAAATTGTTTTAAGGTGTTCCACACCTATCACTTCAATAAATTCTTCTTCATCCATACTATCATCTTTTTGATTCTTATCAAATCTAATATTATTTTAACTCCTTATAATTATTTCTATATGGTCAAAATAATCCGTTGCAATCAAACACAAATTATTTTTCGGAATAATATTCAATGTAATAACTGAAAGAATGCGAATATAAAAAATTTGTTTAAAATAAATTGTTATGATGTTTATGTTCTCCAAAGCTAGTTTACAAGAAAGAAGACAATATTATAGGGAAGAATGGTCTGAAAAGGACTTGCCTGACTTTATCAGTAAGGAGATTACCAAAAGAGAGTTTGGTTTTGATCATCTTGGAAAAGGACCAAATGATAGATATAAAGTTTTCAAAGGAAAGGACTCTCTCAGGAAATTTCTAAGATACAAGGCACCATTTGCAGCCTATGTTTCCGTAGCCTTCTACAACAACCCTGCCAAAAGACAGGACTGGCAAAAGGCAGAGTTTATCTTTGACGTTGATGCAAAAGACATACCAATCC
>DAII01000062.1:0-986 GCA_002496065.1 Methanobrevibacter sp. UBA586 | reverse complement strand
CCTGGGTCTTAAAAACATTCATCTGATATATTCCGGAAGGGGATATCACATAAGAATTCTAGATGAGGAGGTCATGACCGAAAACAGCGAGCTTAGAGGAGAACTCCTGAAATACGTGGCGGGGGCAGAGGTGCCAAACACCAAGTTTTCAAATTCAAATCTGTCAAACAAATCATTTAATTTCGAGCATTTTTCACTTCCCATAGGCTATTACAAGGTATTTACTGACAGAGTGAAATTCAATGTAGAGCACCTTGTGGGAAATGAGGAAATAGACGGCATCAACAAACCTCTTATGAAGGACATTATCAAGTATCGTCACTTCGTTGATGAGGGACAATGGGGAATGTTTAGAAATAAGATAGGTCCAATTAGATATAAGAAATTTACCAAAGCCATGGCAAGAACAAATCTTGAAACAATAGATGCGAAGGTATCAATTGACCTGAAAAGAATTCTTCGTCTGCCATCATCACTTCATTCGAAAGTAAGTATGAAATGTATGGAGGTAAAGAACAGGGAAACATTTGATCCCTTTAAGGAAGCTGTACCTAAATTTGTTTATGAAAGAAAATAATAGTAAAGGTGTTAAAAATGAAACAAATATTAAAAGAAATCCTAGATGAAAGTGAATACTTTGAAAAAAACGATGAAAATATATACATTCCAAGATACTTGGGACTGATTGTAAACAGTGTTGTTGTCTTTGACGTTAACTGGGTTATCATAACCGAAGAGGAGCTCATGTTGATGAACGAAAAAGTAAAAGAGCACCCATTAGCTTCTATTCATCTGAAACNNTAAAAGAAGTCTTATGATTCTTCCAAACACTTATTTTTAATTTTTGCACTTATCTCTTCCACACTGCCGTCAGCCGGAATAATATTCCATTCAGATGAAACTTTTTTTGACTTGTTTCTGGCTTTTTCAAGCTCTTCATAGTTTTCAAACATCTCCACATTCTCTGAACGGGCATGAATTCTTCT
>DAII01000019.1:2602-7908 GCA_002496065.1 Methanobrevibacter sp. UBA586 | reverse complement strand
ATATTCATATATTCTCCTACAAAAGTTATATTTATGTTGGTTTACTTTGTACCAATCCTTGAAAGAAATATTATGAGGACCTTTTTCAGAGTATCCATGTTTCATTATTATACAATTAAAATTGAACAGGTTTCCAAAAAGTTTTAATTTGATTGAAAAGAGTTGGCAATATCTCAAATGAAAAATTAAAAAATGAATTGAAATGTTAGAGGCTTTCACCAGCACAACGAGGATGTGAATCTGTAGTTGAATAGCTGGTACTCATTGCACTTGCAAACTGAATGACCCATAACTGCAATAATAAATACCACTATGATTATTAACCTGCAGGAGATATTAATCTTGGCCCTACATGCATTTTTTACAATAGAAAGAGCAGTTACATAAACTAGATACTTGTTCTGCATAGTTATTGATTCATGAGAATTTATTTATAAAATAAAAATCTTTTATGAACTTTTTAAACTCATTCCATTTTTTGTAATCGGCCTTCCATCATCGCCCCACATTGACAATAGAATTCATCATTGCAATCATCAACATTCCAGAATAAAGAAGAACAAGAACACCATTAACAAAAGCAATGAATCGCCAAGAAGAGTAGGAACCCATCAATATTTAAAGACATTATTAAATTAGATATAAAAAAAGAAAAAAAGAAAAAAGGAGAATTATTCTCCCTTATTCCAGTTGATAAGACCATAAACAATACAGAGAATGGTTGATAGGACAATTAATACATAAACACCCCAAATCCAAGGATCTTCAATTCCAAAAACCATCATTGTGCTTNNACTATTGTCAATTTGTTCGAAAGCCTTATCTAGAGTCTCATCCTCTGGTTTTTTGGTAAATAAACTTACGACAAAAGTGAAAATAGCTGAAATAGGTACAGCAATTAACATTACGTCGATGTAAGGCCATGGATGTGCAGAAATTAAACTTGGAACGCCAAATATGAATTGACAAACTCCTACACCTGCGGCTGTTTTCGCAAATATGAAAAGAAGCCAGAATATACTTATGCATATACCTGAAATTATACCTGCATAGGCTCCTGCCTTTGTAATTCCTTTCCAATAAAGAGCTCCTAAGAATACTGGCAGGAATGATGCTGCACAGATTTCGAAGAAAAGGGTAGTACCTAATGCAACAACACTTCCAGGCAAGATAAATGCAACTATAATAGCTAATAATACAGCTATTAAAATACCTAATCTTGTAACAGTAACTGCATTTTTCTGTTTTGCCTTATCTCTTAAAGGACCGTAAATATCTACACCGAATGCAGATCCCTGAGTATGTAATTGTGAACTTACGGTTGACATGGCCGCAGCAATCAGGGATAACAGGAATATGTAAACAAACCACTCAGGTAGTGCACTTGTAATGAATGTCGGAATAATCTTATCGATGTTTCCTCCAACGAAATCAACTGCAATCTGACCGAACTTGTCCATGAAATAGACGTTGGATAATGATCCTACAATAAATGCTGTCGGTGTTAAAATAGCAATAGCAATACCACCGATTAAAACTGACCTGTTTAGTTCCTTATCTGATTTTACAGTCATGAATCTTACAATCAAAGGTGGTTGAGCAAGTACACCAATACCTACACCAATCAAGGTAGATGATACAAGAGTCCACCAATACGGACTGTTCAGTGTTGGGAAGGCCGTCCATCCGACACCTCCATTAGCTGCCGCACTAGCAGGATAGAGGTTTGCCATGTTTGTCAATGCGGTGTTTGCTGGTTCTACTCCTCCAAACATCACATATACGAAAACAAGTAAGAAACACATAGCTGAAAC
Organism: Methanobrevibacter sp. UBA586; assembly: GCA_002496065.1. GTDB lineage: Archaea > Methanobacteriota > Methanobacteria > Methanobacteriales > Methanobacteriaceae > Methanocatella. Next base: position 6,094 of record DAII01000019.1, on the reverse strand, counting down.
CATAATTACACATTGAAGTGCGTCAGTATACATTACACCTTTAATACCACCGAATAGTACGTAGAATGTAATAATAATTGTTAAGATTAATAAAGAGATATTAAAATCAATCATCAATGAAGATTCTAAAAATCTAGCAGCTCCAATCATTACAACCGCCGCATAAATCGGCATTGCACAAAAAATAATTAATCCAGAAATAGTTTGGATTCCTTTACTGTTAAAACGTTTGCCTAAAAATTCTGGGAAAGTAAGTGAGCCTAAAGAGTGACCCATCCTACGAGTTCTTTTACCTAAAAATACGAAAGCGATAAATATTCCAACAAATACGTTTAAAAACGCCAGCCATAAAATACTCATTCCGTATTGTCCTGCAACTCCTCCGAAACCTACAATAGCTGCCGTAGAGATAAAAGTAGCTCCGTAACTCAATGCCATAATAACTGGATGAGTGTCTCCACCTGCTATCATAAAGTCTTCAGAAGATTTTGTTTTTTTCCATGCATAATAACCTACATATACCAAAGCGAATATGTAAATTATAAATACAATTGCCAAAATCATAACATTCATTTAAAAACCTCAAAAATATATTCTAATTGAATATATGATAAAATTTTTAAAATCTACATTATATAAACTTTTATATTCTGAATAACAAATAATAAATTGATAAATTAAAAAATTAGTGATAATATGATTTGGAATGAAAAAGCCGAATGTATGACACATGAAGAAAAAGAAAAATTACAGCTTAGAAGACTTCAAAACACTGTAAAAATAGCTTATGAGAATGTTCCTCTTTACAAACAAAAATTAGACGATGCTGGAGTGAAACCTGAAGATATAAAGACTTTAAAAGATATCGAAAAGTTACCATTCACTACCAAGGACGATTTAAGAGCATCCTATCCTTTTGGATTGTTTGCGGTTCCTGACGATGACATCGTTGAAATTCATGCTTCCTCCGGAACAACAGGTAAACCAACAGTTTCAGGATACACCAAAAAGGATCTTGACATCTGGGGAGAAATCATAGCTAGAGGCCTTGGTATGGCCGGAGCTGAGAAAAACTGGATTATCNNGAGATCCAAAATGCATACGGATACGGTTTGTTTACTGGAGGTTTTGGAATTCATCATGGTGCATACAGATTCGGTGCAATGACTGTTCCTATGTCTGCAGGAAACACCAAAAGACAATTGGACAACATGCAAGATTTCCAAAGTGATATTTTAACCTGTACTCCATCCTATGCAATGTATTTAGGAGAAAGTCTTCAAAAAGCAGGTATTCCTTTAGAGAAAATCAATCTTAAGGCAGGAATATTTGGAGCTGAAATGTGGACAGAAGAGATGAGAGACAAAATCGAAGAGACCCTTGGATTGAAAGCATTAAACATCTACGGATTGACCGAAATCATGGGTCCTGGAGTGGCTCAGGAATGTATGGAACAGGACGGAATTCACATATCTGATGATCATTTCTACCCTGAAATCATTGATCCTGAAACTGGAGAGGTATTGGGAGACGATGAAAAAGGAGAACTTGTATTGACCACCCTCACCCGTGAAGGAATGCCAATCATAAGATTCAGAACCAAGGATTTGACCTCCCTCATGTCAGGAGACTGTGCATGTGGAAGAACAACCAAAAGAATGACCAGAATTACTGGAAGAAGTGACGACATGATGAAAATCAAAGGAGTAATGGTTTTCCCATCCCAAATCGAAAAAGCATTACTTGGTGTTGAAGGAGTAAGTCCAAACTATCAGATTATCGTAACCAGACCTGACATTCTTGATGAAATAGAAGTTAAAGTGGAAGCTTCCAAGGAACTGTTCTCTGATGAAGTCAAGGAAATGGAAAAGGTAGAGAAAAATATTGTCGATGCAATCCGTGCTGAAATAGGTATTAAAGTAGATGTAACAATCTGTGAGCCTGAAACATTACCAAGAAGTGAAGGAAAGGCTGTTAGAGTAATTGATGAGAGAAACTTTGAATAGGTGTAAAAATGACTGTAAAACAAATTTCTGTATTTTTAGAAAACAAGGAAGGAAGAATCAGAGAAGCTATTGAACTTCTTGGAGAAGCAAACATTAATATCTTAGCACTTTCCATTGCAGACACCTCCAAATATGGAATCTTAAGATTAATCGTAGATGACAATCTAAAAGCAATCCAAACATTTGAGAAACACAATTTTATTGGNNAAAAAATGAGGTAATTATCGTAACAGTTCCTGATGAACCTAATGGATTAAACTCAACATTGGATATTTTAAATGAAGGAAAAATCAATATAGAATATATTTATGCATTTTCCAGCATTAAAATTGATGAAGCTGTTGTTGTTATAAAATTAGAAAACATGGAAAAAGCAATAGAATTATTCGATAAACATGGTGTTAGAATTCTTGAACAAGAAGATTTAGATGAATTATAATTCTAATCTTCTTCAATTAGAATTACTTCTATACTTTCATCTGTGAAAAAACAAGAATCATTAACACTTTCCAATTTTTTTATTTTTTTAAAGAAGTCCTNNTGGGTTACTATATCATCACTGAAAAAAATCCATTCTTCCCTGTGTGACTCATCACAGAAATTATTTCCATAAACCAAATCGGCGACATTTTCACATCGATAGCCATCTGTATAAAATTCCTGAGCTTCAATATTGCCCTCATTATTAAAATCCAAAGCCATCGAAACATCAAACTTAATTAATCCAATTTCCTTCAACAGCTTAAATTCAGGCAAGATTGAATCTCCAAATCTAATTTAAAGCTCATTTAACAGTTTTGCTATATCTTCTTTTGTATAACCTAAACGGACAAATAGGCTTTTTACAGGATCATTGTCTGAAAACTGTCTGATTTCTCTCCATTTTTTGAAATCATTGGTTAAAATACTGTTAATCAACAATTGGATAGTAATCAAGTCATCACTTTTGATTGCCACAAATGCCTCTTCATTATCAAAAACTCTTTGTGGATCGATTAAGGTTACATTACCTAATCTGTCTTTTTTTATTATAGCATTGTCAATTTTATAACTCATAAATTATCACTACTTTTTCTCTCCATCTAGTAATTATAATATTTGCCCCCATTTAAATATAAATTTTTCCAAATTAGTAGAGATAGTTTATTACTTATTTTATAAAAAGAATTAATTTAAAGCAGTAAAACCTAAAATAGGAAATATGGAGATTTATGTAAAAAATATTATTATCTATTGAATTTAAAGTTTTAGCTNNTAGCTCCTTTAATGCTTTAATTTCCTCTTTATTGACGGAGTAGTTAATAAATCTGTCTGCATCAGTACAGGTTAATGTTGGTGTAGGATTTACTTTACTTGCCATTAATTAAAACATCTTAAAATACAATAGCTATTTCGTATCATTACATTCACTGCAATGGGTCAGCTAATTTAAATTCAATGAAATATATTTTACATGCCATTATTTAATTCAACCACAATTGTTATG
>DAII01000019.1:0-2594 GCA_002496065.1 Methanobrevibacter sp. UBA586 | reverse complement strand
GCTTCATAATATAAATATGGAGTTAATCCTATTATTGATGTCTATTTAACCAATTTAATAGAATTTCACCATATCTAATACTATCATTTTGAATTCTGAACCCAAATAATCAAATTGCTATTGATTATATACAATTATTAATGTACTTTTAATATTAACCTTTTATCCATTTATATCCGCTTTCAATAGCTTTCAGGTTAAGGTCATGGAATTTAGGATTCAAGTTGTTTTTCATAGCTTCAATTACGGCCTCTTTGGAAATTGGGAAATTGCTGTCTGCAGTGACCGCTCCTAAAAGCACCATGTTCAAGGACAATATGTTTCCTGCATCAATAGCCAACTGGTTTCCGTCAATCGGGAGAACATTATCAAAGTTTTCTTTCAATATGGAGATGAGATTGGTAATGTTCGGATAAGGTTTATCTCCAGAACTTGGAATGATAGGAGAAGTATTGAAAACAAGCTTGGTATCCTTGTTTGCCTTATCAAGGCCTCTTACAAGTTCAATTGGCTCAAATGAAAGTATCATATCGGCACTGTGTTCAGGAAGAATGGAACTGTCGAAATCACCTATCTTCAATTCTGTTGATACGGATCCTTCCCTTTGAGACATTCCATGAATTTCACTCATAACCACATTGAATCCCTCATTCATTGCAGCTTCACCGATAATTACGGAGGTTTTAATAATTCCCTGACCTCCAACACCACAAATATACATACTATAGCTATCGCTTACCATTTTACTCACCTTCCAGCATTTATAGCTCCATATTTACAAACTTGAACACAAATATTACATCCGCTACACATTGTTTCATCAATAACTATTTTATTATCCTTAAATGATATTGCAGGACATGCCAATTCATCAGAACATTTTTTACATTGATTACAGTTGCTTTCATCCAATGTTACAGCAGGTCTTTTCTTAAATCCTTTGATTAATGTACAAGGAGATTTTGCAATGATAACCGCAACACCATCAAATTCCAATGCATCCTTATATGTTTTAATTACCTGTTCCAGATTAAGCGGATTTACAACACGTACAAATTTAACTCCTGCAGCATTTGCCAGTTTACGAATAGATATTTCAGGAGCCTCATCACCCATACCATCAACAGGAATACCTGGATTCGGTTGGCCTCCAGTCATTGCTGTAATCCTGTTGTCGAGAACTGTAAGGACAAAGTTCTGCTTGTTGTGAACAGCATTTATCAAAGGAGATAAACCACTGTGGAAAAAGGTAGAATCTCCAATAAAGCTTACTACATGCTGATTAGTAGCTATTGAAAAACCACATCCGTCTCCAACACTTGACCCCATAGACAGTAAGTAATCAGCCGCATTGTATGGTGGATTCAATCCAAGTGTATAACATCCTATGTCTGATGCGAAAATCATATCTTCTGAAGGAATTTTAAGCTCCTCAGCAGCCTTGTTTATTCCATAGTACATTGCTCTGTGAGGACATCCTGAACATAGAACTGGAGCCCTTACAGGAATTTCTGATATTAGTTTTTCCAATGAAGGAGATAATTTCACTTCTTCCTTTTCATAGAAGTGAAGATATTTGTTGAATCCGTCCTTAACAATGTTTGGATTGAATTCGTGGTATTTAGGGAATGTTCCATCCAGTTTTCCATGAACTTTAACATTCAGATTGTTTTGAGCTATAACCACCAAAACCTCCTTTTCAATAATAGGATCAACTTCCTCTACAACGAAAACCTCATCTAAACCTTCTAAAAACTCAACCAACTTTTTATCTGGAATCGGATTGGACATTCCTACCTTAAATGTGCTGATATCCAAATTATTGACTTTTATTACATCATGAACATAATTGAATGCACTACTTGAGCTTATGGCACCTATTTTTGAATCCTCCTTGTTTGTCTCAATGTTATATTCTGATTTGTTTGAGATGTTTCTGACATTTTCCATCTTTTCAATCAAATCAATGTGCATTCTTTGGGCATATGCAGGTACAGGAACAAACTGTGAAGGGTCCTTTTTGAATGTGGCCTTTTTCCAATGGGTTTCACCTTGGGAACTGTTGTCTTCCACATCTCCAAATTCAACTATTCCCCTCATATGAGATACACGGGTTGTTGTTCTTACAATTACAGGAAGATTAACCTTTTCAGACAATTCAAAACCATATTTTACCATGTCCTTAATTTCCTGACAGCTTGATGGTTCCAATACAGGCAAATTGGCCAATTGACCATAATGACGACTGTCCTGCTCGTTTTGTGATGAGAATACAGAAGGATCATCTGCAATCAAAATAACCATTCCACCGCGAACTCCAGTATAAGCTGTGGTCATGAATGAATCACTTGCCACATTCATACCCACATGTTTCATAAAAGTAAATGAACGANNGTTGCTGCAACCTCCATAGCGACCTTTTCATTAGTTGAAAATTCAAAATATATATTTGCATCCTTTGAAAGTAAAGATAAAATATTTCCAATCTCAGAGGAAGGAGTCCCAGGATAAGTTGCTGCTACGGAAAGACCTGCTTCAATCACTCCTCTAACGGCAGCCTCGTTACCTAACAGGAACTGTTTGTCTCCTTTTTT
>DAII01000122.1:18359-18882 GCA_002496065.1 Methanobrevibacter sp. UBA586 | reverse complement strand
TCTTCAGCTTTACAAAGTGAAGTTCTTGATTTAAGAAAGAAACTTATTGAGTTAGGAAACTACAAAGAAGAGGTTGATGCAGATTTAGCAAGAACAGTTAACAAATACAAGAATATCATTAATAATCTTAATTCCAAACAAAACAACTATGATAAGTTATACAATGAATCACAAAAAACAATCAAGGATTTGAAAGATCAACTTAATAAGTATAAAAAAGCTCTCAATGAACATTCTAACAGAAGTTTATTTGATAGGCTTTCTAACAAACCAATTAAATTTGATGAATAATTCANNAATATGAAATCTGATGAATATTTTATGGGAATTGCACTGGAAGAGGCAAAAAAGTCCTTGATGGAAGGAGGAATTCCAATCGGTGCGGTTCTTGTAAAAGATGACAGGGTAATATCTAGGGGTCATAATAAGCTAATACAAAATGATTCTGTAATATTACATGCTGAAATGGATGCAATTGAAAATGCAGGCCGTTTGAATTTTGAAGATTATCAAAAAACCACAC
>DAII01000122.1:16359-18306 GCA_002496065.1 Methanobrevibacter sp. UBA586 | reverse complement strand
GATGGGTGCCGAACAGCTTTTACTAGACAATGGTGTTGAAATTGTTGTGCTTAATGATAAAAGGTGTAGAGAACTTTTTGAACTGTATCTTAAAGAGAATCCTGATGGTTGGAATGATGAACTGGCCAAGGTAGGAAACAGTACAGAACTGATTTAATGAAACTAATAGTTACTGACAAGAGTAGTCCTGATTTTTGCTACTGAAATCATGAAAAATTAGAGAGGATAGCTATGAATATGTGGTTCTGGAAACATTGGATAATAACAGTTCCTGCATCAAAACCTATAAAAAATTAGGATTTTGGTTTTTTGGAAGTGNNAAGTGACAATCTCTTTGTATTATAATGAAAAAAGATTTGAGAAGGTTTTAGGCTTCTCCTCTTAATCTTTTAACGACGAAATCCTTATCTAAAGATAATAAAAATGAAGCTGCTCTAGGGCCTTGTTTTTGACCAAGAATCATTTTATAGATGGCTTGGAATCCTTTTTGAGGTTTAAGGCCTTGTTCTTCTAAAATTTCGTACATTGCATCATGAAGATCGGATGCTTCGCTAAATTCTCGGCTGTCCATTAAANNGAATTGTACTTGTTCATCAGTTAACGGTAATTTTGGAATGTTTTTCTCCTGAACTTGGAATTTTACAAATTTAGGAGCATATGCATCTAACCAATTTGCTACATTGTCAACACGTTGTTGGAATTGCTCCAATTCTCTTTCATTCAAGTCAGCGAATTCTTTTTCTTCAAATGTTTTTGTTAGTTGTGAATTTCTCTTAAGAATTCCGAAGATTTTTTCCAAATCGTTTCCTGCAATCTGATAGGCGTTTACAAGGAATCTGTAAGGAGGTCTGAAAGGTAAAGGTTCTCCTTCATGAATTTGAGAAATTTCATATATCTTTTTGANNGAATTTTTTACCTTCTTTTTCAGATGGTGCTTCCTCTTCACCGTAGAATACTTTTTCAACCTTGTCGAATTGATCCATAAAGTCCAAAAATGGCATTTTAGGTGAGAAATCCTTTGCTTTCATTGGTTTGCTTCTGAATAAATAGTNNTGTCTAACCATTCCTTAGGTGTAAAGAATACTCCATGGGATTTACTCATAGCCTCTCCGTCAAGGGTAATCCATTCATATGGGACTGGATAAGGTGCTTCATAGTCAAATATTTCCTTGGAAATTACGCTACTTACATCGTAGGATCCACCACTTGCAGCATGGTCTTTTCCGAAAGGTTCACAGGTTACACCAAATATTTTCCATCTTGCAGCCCATTCAACTCTCCATGTAAGCTTTCCGTTCCCGCTTTTAATGTCCATTTCACCGTCATGGCCACAGTCACATCTGTATTTCACAATGTCTCCGTCGTAATCATAGGCGAATGTGGTATTTACTCTTCCACATTCTTCACAGATAGGGTTGTATGGTAACCAATCATCGTCCAATGGTTCTCTTCTGTATTGGTTAAAGATTTCCCTAATTTCAGGTGCTTTTTCAAGAGCTATCCTGATGTATTCGTCATATGCTCCTGACTTGTACATTTCAAAACCTGATTTTGTTTCCATTTCTATTCCATAGTCGTCCATAACTTCAAGGAACGGTTTTTCAAAATGTTCTACAAAACTGTCACAACAGCCGTCAGGGCATGGTATGTTTGAATAAGGCATACCCAAATATTTATCGTAACTTTCAGGTAATGGGTAAGGAACCTTTCTCAATGGGTCATGGTCATCTGCAATCCATATTGTCTCCGCATTTTTTCCAAGTTTACGTAATTCCTTTCCTATTGCATTAGCAATAAATACATCACAGGAGTTTCCAATGTGTATTGAGCCGGATATTGAAGTTCCACTAGCTATAACATGATTATCAACATCTCTTTTGCTTAATTCTTCAGCTATTCTTTCAGTCCAATGTTTCATTAAATCACCGTAATAATAGTAATAAAATT
>DAII01000122.1:16126-16309 GCA_002496065.1 Methanobrevibacter sp. UBA586 | reverse complement strand
AAAAAAATATAAAAAAATAAAATCTATTCAGTCTACGAGTTTGAAGCCACGAACCAAAAGCTTACCGTTTTCACATTGAGGACACTTTGATCCGTCTCCTAATGACAGTTCAGTCGGTCTGCCACAGAGTGGGCAGTTGATGAACTTCTCTTCCTCAGCCCTTTTTAAGACAAGCTTTTCGAG
>DAII01000122.1:1724-16008 GCA_002496065.1 Methanobrevibacter sp. UBA586 | reverse complement strand
GACATGGCTATTTCCTTAAAGCTTAAAAAAAGAGGTTGGTTTTCTTCAAGTTTGGTTAAATCCTTGTTAAAATAAAATTCTGTGTCATCTTTTAAAAATTCAAAATCACAGGAGTTGCATTTATGTTCTATTGTCTGACCCATTTTTACACATCCAATATTGTTATATGTTTTTATTGTTTTATATAAAAATGGATAAAATCATTATCATTAAGGTTAATGATAATGTTTTTTTTAAATTTATTTTTGNNGGGTCTCCGTTGTCCAACCATTCATTTACCAATTTTACAGCACAGAAGTTACCGCACATGGTACATGCATCAGAATCTTCAGGAGGTCTTGCATCTCTTTTTGCACGTGCAACATCAGGAGTTAATGCAAGTCTGTATTGTTCTTCCCAATCGAGGTTTTTCCTAGCGTAAGCCATTTCCAAATCTCTTTCTCCGTTATGGGCTCCTTTTGCCATGTCTCCAGCATATGCTCCGATTCTGGTAGCTATTACTCCTTCTTTTACATCTTCAGGTGATGGGAGTGCCAAGTGTTCTGCTGGAGTTACGTAACAGATGAAGTCTGCTCCTGCTTTTGCGGATTCTGCAGCACCGATAGCTGATACGATATGGTCATAACCTGGTGCTACATCACATACGATAGGTCCAAGCATGTAGAATGGTGCTTGTGAACATAATTTCTTTTGAATCATTACATTTGCTGGAATTTCGTTAATTGGGATGTGTCCTGGTCCTTCAATCATACATTGTACTCCGAAGTCACGGGATCTGTCAATTAATTCTCCTAAAACAATTAATTCTTGAACTTGTGCTCTGTCAGTTGAATCAGCAATTGCTCCTGCTCTCATTCCGTTTGCAAGGGACAATACTACATCATATTCTTTTGCAATTTCCAATATGTAATCAAAGTTTTTGTATAATGGGTTTTCAAGTTCATTTTCCACAATCCATGAGGAAATGAATGCTCCTCCTCTTGATACAAGCCCTGCTACTCTTCCTTGGGTCTTGAGTCTTGTAAGAGTTTCAATGTTGATACTACTGTGGATAGCCATAAAGTCAATACCGTCTTTTGCCTGTTTCTCAATGGTGTTGAACATTATGTCCTCGTCCATATATATTGCGGAACCTTCTTCTCTGATTGTTTCAATTGCTGCTTGATAAATAGGCACACTTCCAACAGGTAATGGGGACATCTTGAGTATTCTTCTTCTGATTTCGTCTAGGTCTCCACCGATACTTAATTCCATTAAACAGTCTGCTCCGGCATCAATAGCTATCTGTGCCTTGAGTTCTTCTTCATCAAAGTTTACAATATCTGTTGATGTTCCTATTGTTGCGTTGACTTTTGTTCTAAGTCCAGCTCCAATTGCTGATGGTTCAATGTCATGATTTATGTTTTTTGGGATTACAATGGTTCCTTCAGCTACGGATTTTAGGATGAAGTCTTCACTTNNTTTCATTTCTTCGGTTAAAATACCTTCTTTAGCATCACTAATTTGTGTCATCAATACCACTATTTAATTTTAATTTAATAATTTCAAATATATTTGATAAATTACTAATCTTAACTTTATAAAATTATTATGGATTGTTAATATTTAAAGATGGTGGTGAAGTCTCTTTGAAAAAAATAAAGTGAAGTTTAATTTAAAATAAAAAAAAGAGAAAAATTAGTTTTTATAGAAACTTGACATTCTGTCATATGCATCGTCGAAACTAGGTGCCTTGGTTTGGCAGCCTTGCTCTTCCACAATAAATGAGGAAACAGCTGATGCAAATTTTGCAGATTCCAGTATTGATTCTCCGTTGAGGAATCTGGTTAGGAAACCTGCTCTATAGGAATCTCCTGCACCTGTAGGGTCTGCAGCTGTGGTTTCAATTGCATCAATAACGATTTTATCGTCATTTGAATAGATTTNNGATTTCACTGCCTTTGGCACCACAGGTCTTAACGATTATTTCAGGACCCAGTTCCTTCAATCCCTGAATGTCAACCTCGAGGGAATCGCAAATTCTTTCGATTTCATAGTGATTTCCAAAGAGGATGGAAGTGTTTTCAAGAACGTCTTTGAGTTTTTCAGTGGAATACATTCCCAAATCTTGTCCTGGATCAAATGAGATTAATAAGTCATTTTCCTTGGCTTCCTTACTGCATTTCCAGTTAAAATCAGGATCTCCTGTAGCCAAATGGATTGCTTCAGCATTTTCAATTGCTTTTTTAGGAACCTTGGTTTCTGCAAACTCTTTTGCAGCTCCCCAGTAGAAATAACTGATTTGGTCATCATTGTCATTGGTCAATACAAACGCGGTAGGTGTGGATTCACCTGGAACAATAATTAATGATTCGGTATTGATGTCCAAATCTTTCATTTTGCTGTAGTATTCGCTGTTTTTAAAGTTTCCTCCAACTGCTGATACAAGGGCGGTGTTTAAACCAAGTGTCGCACCAATTATAGCTACATTTGCAGCAGCACCACCGTTAAATGTTTTCATATCATTTATTGGTGCTGAAAAATTAGCTTTAGGAAATTCATTTACTTTTATAATATAATCAAGAGCAGTATGACCGACTGCTAGTAAGTCACTGTTTTTCGCCATAATCATAACCCGTTTTTTTAGATAGTTTAATATTATTTAGAATTATTATTTTAATTTTTTGACTTGGATTTAAGTCAATTCTTCAGAGTTATATTTCTTTTATAAAAAGCATGACAGTTGTCTAAGAGCAGATAAAAAGTAATAATTAGATGGAACTAAATCCTTGTTTTACAATCTCTTTTTGCCCGTCATTCAACAGAAATTCAATAAAATCAAAAATTTCTTCCTTTTCTTCATTAATCTGAACCAGACTGATTGCATGACGGGTGTCGTGTTTTAAAATGTCGCTTCCTTTAAAATAGCTAGCATTTAAAAAACTGTAAAGATTGTCAGAATTTTTAACCATTTTAAAAGCGTCAAACTGGGAATTGACGGATTTAATTATGTTGTATGGAATGTCATAATGGTCTAAGGTATTCCATGCAAGCCTTTGGGCGGAACCTGCCACTGAAACATAGTTGAGGTTCTGCAGGTCATTGAGGCTTTTAATTTCGTGGGAATTCTTGTTGGTAATCAATACCAGATAGTCAAAACCTATTGGTATAAAATTGAGGTCCTTTTCAAAAGCGATTAGGGGANNCAGGGGATCATCCAAGGCCAGAATGTCAATTGCTCCACGATTAGCTAACTTAAATGAGTTGGAATCGTTACTGCTGTAGACGGACAATTCATAAGGCTGGTTAATTGATTCCAGAAGTCCTGAAACAATATGGCCTCCACCTATTGTAATGTTTTTTGTCTTGGCTATTTGGTTGTAGTAATTTTGAAATTCATTTAGAAGAGCCATTCCATCCTTTGTAAGGACGCTCCCTGAACCGATTTTACTGACGAGAGAAGTGCCTATTTTGTCTTCAGCTTTTTTGATACGTCTGTTTAAAACCGCATGTGATATTCCAAGTTCCTTTGCAGATTTTCTTTGAGAGTGGGTTTTGGATAATGATTTTAAAGTGTCATACAGTTTGTAGTCATATATCTCCTCATCTATCTCTAGACTAATCAGTCCTTTGCTTTTGAAATTGNNAATATTTTGAATACACATATTTTTTTGGGAAGATACAATGGAGATTATGAAAGAAGCTATTGATACAATTTTAGGCAATATCAAGAATGCAGAGGAATATTTGAATAAAAATGAAATTGAGGATTTTATTGATGTTATCGTAAATGCCAGTAATATTTTTGTTATTGGAGCTGGAAGATCAGGGTTGGCTGCAAAGGCATTTGCTATGAGATTGATGCACTTGGGAATTAGTTCCTATGTTGTAGGGGAAACTACAACTCCTGCCATTAACGAAGGAGATTGTTTAATAGCTATTTCAGGTTCAGGGGAAACCAATACTATTGTTTCTGCAGTAAAAATAGCTAAAAATAGAGGGGCTAATGTATTGGCATTAACTTCATATCCTGAATCCACTTTAGGTAAATTATCTGATGCATACATATTTGTTAAGGGAAGAACAAAAGCGGAAGCTGACGATAAAAACTATATGAAACGTCAAATTCATGGAAATTATACTTCGCTTACTCCATTAGGTACTGCATTTGAATTAACCACTCTTGTGTTTTTAGATGGATTGGTATCTGAACTGATGGAAGTAATGGAACAGACAGAAAGTGACTTGAAAGCTCGTCACACAGTTCTGGAATAGAGTAATTTATTTATCAAAAATTACTCTTCCTAAATTATTATAAACGTTAAAGCGTTGACCACGAATAAATCCGACTAGGGTTACATCTCCTTTTTCAGCTATTTTGTAACCTGAGTATGCTGGAGCTGCGTTGGATGCCAAAAGAGGAATTCCCACTCTTGTTATTTTTATTACCATATCTGCAGGCATTCTACCACTATAGATTACATAGCTATTTGACAAATCAAAACCGTTTAGCAAGCCGTATCCAATTACTTTATCTACGGCCACATGACGACTGACATCTTCCTTCACAATAAACTTGTTCTTGTAAACCAGTCCTGCTACATGAGTTCCACCTGTTGCCTGCCAGATTTTGGCATTGTTTTTCAACTCTTCAATTCTGGCTATCAGCTCTCCAGAAGTAACTTCCAAGCTTGAATTAACCTTCTTCACATCGTTAATTTTAGTTCTCCACCCTCCGGCGGAGTCAGAACACAAAACGGTTTGGTTATTTTTCAGTAATTTGTCATCAATTTCAACATTTATTTCTGTTCCATCTATATCAATATTAATAACGTCATCTAATGATTCGACAAGATTCTCATTAAATAAGTATCCGATTGCAAATTCCTCAAGTGAATCAGCTATTGCAGACAAACTACGGCTTATGGAGTTATTTATATTTAATGTAATTTTATCCGTTGATACTGTCGATACAGTATTTTACGGCTTGNNATGTAATTGTCTCATCTTGGACTACTGTTTCATTTACTTCATTTACTTCACCATCAAAGTATTTAATGGCTTTTACTTCTTGTGTTTGTACCATAATGCTCAATCCTAATTTTTTTTAGTGATATAATAGTAGGTAATTATTTATAAATTGAATTACATATTATTGCATATCATATTAATGAAAGTTATTATGAGTAATATATTAAGTGTTATATAATTTTTGTGATATTATGGAGAAAAAGAGTAGAATAATTATTTTGATTTTAATTATTTTGGTTATTTGTGGAGCAGTTGCCACTATATTTTTAACACCTTCTACCATTGAGAACAAGGGTTCTAAAAATATAACTGATATGGCAAATAGATCTGTTCAAATTCCAGCATCTGTGAATCATATCGCTTCAACATCACCATCAATGACCACAATAGTGTATATGATTGCTCCTGAGAAACTTACAGGATTGAATTTCGCATGGAACGAATATGAGGAGAAATATGTGCCGGATAGCTATAAGAACCTTCCAGTAGTTGGAGGTTGGTTCGGTTCTCAAACAGGTAGTTATGAGGAGTTCATAGCTTCTGAACCTGACCTGATTGTTGATTCTGTAAACGAACACGGTTCTGATATCTCTGCCGTATTGGAACATCAGCAAAAGTTCGGGGAACTTCCTGTTGTTGCAGTTGAAGATTCAAACAAGCTGGTTAATATGTCTGATTCAATAATATTCCTAGGAGAGGTTGTTGGAGCAGAGGATAAGGCAAAGGACCTTTCAGATTTCAATGAAAAATACTTATCTCTGGTTCAGAAAAATGCCGGAAATATTTCAGACAAGAAATCAGTATACTATGCCGAAGGGAACGATGGACTTCAGACAGTTCCATCAGGAGCTACTCAAAGCCAACAGATTAATCTCGTAGGAGCTAAAAATGTTGCAGATGAATTGAGCTATGGAAATAACAGTGCATCCATTCAGGTATCCATTGAACAGGTCATAAAATGGAATCCTGATGTCATCATAACAACAGATCCGGATTTCTATGATTCAGTTTATAAGGATTCAAAATGGGCAAATATTGATGCGGTTAAAAATCATGAAGTTTATTTATCTCCACAATCTCCATTCAAATGGTTTGGAAGGCCGACAGGTGCAAATCTAATTATTGGACTTCCATGGACTGCAAAGGTTATTTATCCTGATGAATTCGGTGACCTTAATATTGTTGAAATAACTCAGGAATTCTATTCCGAGTTCTATCATGTTGATTTAAGCCAAGAAGAAGCAAAACAAATGTTATTGGACTCAGGTTTGAAAGAGAAAAATCTATAAGGAGTTTTAAATGAATTTTAAGAATAATGAATATGTTTCATTAGGTTTATTGGTGCTTCTTCCAATAATTCTTTTTTTTATTTCTTTCATGGTTGGAAGATACCCAATTGGGCCGATTGAAGTTATTAAAACAATCTTAAGTCCAATATTTCCACAGTTGGCCGTTTCCAATACATTGACTACTATAGTTTATGAGGTAAGGCTTCCAAGAATACTTGCCGCAATCATTGTAGGTGCATGTTTGGCCATTGCAGGAGCCGCATTTCAGGGAATATTTAAAAACCCTCTTGTTTCTTCAGATTTGCTTGGGGTATCAAACGGTGCAGGTTTCGGAGCTGCATTGGGTATCATTATAAGTGGTGCAGATTTCATTGTTCAGATATTTGCCTTTGTTTTCGGAATAATTTCTGTATCAATTACCTACGTGATTTCCAAGGCGTACAAGGCTGGTGGAATTCTTGTTCTTGTGCTGTCAGGGGTAGCTATCTCAGCATNNCTTCAATTCACTGATTTCAGGTGCAAAATTTGTAGCAGACCCTGACGATAAACTTCCAGAAATCGTTTACTGGCTGATGGGAAGCATAGCTAACGTAACCATGCAGGAAATTATCATGATATTAATTCCACTTGCAATAGGATTTATAATACTCTTCACTCTCAGATGGAGAATAAATCTGTTAGCTATGGGAGATGAGGAAGCACAATCCCTTGGAGTTAATCCATCAAGAGTAAGATTGCTTGTTATTGCAGGTGCAACCTTATTGACCTCTGCTGCGGTTTCAATAAGTGGTATTGTTGGTTGGATTGGTTTAATCATTCCACACATGGCTCGTATGATTGTAGGGCCTGATAATAAGATATTGCTTCCGGCATCATTAAGTCTTGGAGCAAGCTTTTTATTGATTATGGATAATCTATCAAGAACATTGATAACTATTGAAATTCCGATAGGAATATTGACAGCTATTGTTGGAGTTCCTTTGTTCTTATACTTACTTAGAAGAGGATATTCCGAATGGTCTTAAGGTGATTTTATGGAAAAGTTATTGGAAGTTAAAGACATTTCTTTTGGATATGACGATAAGAAAATATTTGAAAACATTAGTTTTTCCATTGGGAGGGGAGATATTTTATGTATTTTAGGACCTAATGGAACAGGAAAAACTACACTGNNGCTTAAATGGATTGCAGGATATTGAATCCGGTGAGATAATTCTGAAAGCTAAAAATATCAAATCTATGAGCTTTAAGGAAATATCAAAATGTATAGGATACATCCCTCAAACCCACACACCAACATTCCCTTTCACGGNNGCACACCAACATTTCCGTTTACGGTTTTGGATGTTGTTATAATGGGAAGGTCTCCATATCTTTCCCTTACGGATTCTCCTAAAGAGGAGGATATAAAAATAGCTGAAAGTGCACTTAAGGATTTAGGAATATATGACTTGAAAGATAAGGAATACACAAATTTGAGTGGTGGTGAACGTCAGCTAGCATTCCTTGCAAGAATTTTAACCCAACAGCCGGATATTTTAATCCTAGATGAACCAACCTCTCATTTGGATTTTGGAAATCCGNNATCAGATAAAATTTCTCGAAATCGTTGACAAATTGGCTTCACTGGGGCTGTCAATCATAATGTCTTCACACTTTCCGGACCATACATTTATAAGTTCCAATAAAGTAGCTATTATGAAGGGTGGAAGTTTCATAGATTTTGGAACTCCTCAGGATATAGTCAATGAAGAAAATCTTAAGAAAGCATATGATATTGATGTTAAACTAATTGATTTAGATAATGGTAGGAAAGTTTGTGTCCCAATGAAAACTGATCTTTCCTTAAGCATAAATATTGATAATAGGTGAAAAATATGAATATAGAAGATTATGACGAACNNCTTTTCATGGTGAAATTTGTGGTGGAATAGCTATCGGTACAAAATTAGCAATGTACGGTATGGAACTAATGGGAATGGAGTTAAACAAAAGACACAAAAATTTGATTGTATTCCTTGAAATTGACAGATGTATGGCTGATGCAGTTCAGGCTGTTACCAAATGTACCATGGGTAAACGTTCATTAAAACAAATGTATTACGGTAAATTCGCAGTTACCTTCTACAATATGGATACAGGTGAAGCTATCAGAGTATCAGATGCAGATGCAAACAGAAAAGACAAGGAAAAGGAAACCAAGGAAGAAATGAGAAAAAGATTCAGGGAAACCCCTGCTGAAGAATTATTCAATGTAGAAAGGGTTAAAGTAAACTTGCCGAATCCACAACTTCCTGGTGCAATGCATACTTCCGTATTCTGTTCAGTCTGTGGGGAAAAAGTAGGTGACGAACGTCATGTGCTTAGGGGAGGAAAACCTCTCTGCAGATCCTGTGCTGAAGGATCATATTACGAAGTAATTGAAGATGAAGAATAGTAATTAACTACTATTCACTTTTTTTTATTTAATCCAATTGTTTTCAAGGCTCTTGTNNAATTTCCAAAAAAAATAAGATATGGGGATTTATTTTTTAATTTCATTATCTGGAACATTGTAAGTATCAATTACTGAATACTGTCTATCCCCATCAAACAATGATCCTGATGAAGCTTCTATTATATTATTGGTTTCATAATAATTACCTGCCGGAAACTCTATTGTACTTACTCCTTCATGTACGCTGGCTATTGTTTCTATTTGTTTGTCTGTATAGAAGTTTAATGTAAAGTACACTTTAAAATCAGGCAGTGATGTAGCCAAGCTTCCGTTGTTATAGAAACTTATGTTATATTTTCCAGGTTCTGTACAGCTAAGATTAAATGTAATTAGTGTAGTTGAAATTCTGGGACAAATTGTTCCAGGGCCTGTTATGTTTCCCCAAGTTGTGTATTTGTTGGTTCCATACCAGTTCGCACCTAAATATAATTTTTTAGTGTCGTCCCATTCTCCAGGACCATATATTCCTGCAGGATTTGCACTAATTTCACCAAGAATAATCATACTTGGACCCTTTGCATTATTGTATATTGCATTATTTTCTACAATTACTGCAGGACTTCCTTCAGCATAGGTATAATTTCTATTAAAGGTCAACCCTTCAATGATGCTGTCTGAAATAGAGTTTCCAACTATTTTGATGCCTGTACAGTTTTGAGCATCTACAAATATTCCCATATAGTTGCTGTTTATTTCATTGCCAATGATAGTGACATTAACTCCAGATTCCCTAAGGCTGATTCCATATCCCAATGGGCCTTCTACAACATCTAATGTAATCAATCCGATATTTTCATTAATTTCATTGTTTTCAATAAGGGTATTGGATACATTTTCTCCAAATTCAATTCCATAATTATTTTTAGCTATGATGTTGTTTTGAATAACTGTATTGTCTGCGTTTTCAAGGTAGATTCCATTTCCAAATGCTGTAATGGTGCTGTCTTTTATAGTGTTGTTTTCACCGGAATTTACTGCAATTCCACTTCCCACCATCTTAACTTTTTCAGAATCATGATTGTCAATTGAATCTAAATTGAAGGTGCTTTTAATATCACAGTTTGATATTATGTTATCATTTCCATTAAGATTAATTGCATTTCCATTATTAGCAATTATTTCAAAACCATTAATGATGGCTCCATCTACAAGTAAACTTATAACATCTTTGTTTTTTGCACCTTTTAGAATTGAGCTATCTGTTGTTAATGTTATTGGCTTGTTGACAATAATGGAAACATTTTCATAATTATCTGCAGTCAATTTAAGAATGGCATTATCTTCACAGGCATCAATGATAGCTTGAAGTTCGTCATTGCTGGTCTCTTTAACTACTTTTACAGAACTGATTGTTATTTTGCTTGATGCATCTGATGGATTGTATATACTGTTTCCGTGGTATTTCACGGTTGCACTGTATATTCCTGTCTTTAGGTTAAGGGGTAGTCTGACTTCACCGTTAACATTGGTTTTTAGAGTATAATTTTTTCCATCGATTTCAACATCCACATTTTGGCCACTTAAAAGCTTGTTGTTATTGTTTTTCAAGATAATTGTGTAAGTTAAATCCTCTCCAGAATCGCCGTTTAAATTGTTGACGATTACTTGAGTATCTATTTTGGAAGTTGCTTTCACAACTTCAATATTATTAGATACTGTATATTTATTATATTTAGTTGAAATGCTGTATTTTCCTACAGCTAAATTTATAGGGAGACTTGCAACACCATTTTCGTCAGAAGTTTTGGTGTAAGTTGCACCTACTATCTTGAAGGTAACAGGTTCGCTAGCTATTGGATTTTTATTTTCATCAAGAAGTTTCACGGTAAATGGAATTCTATCATTTTCAACCATCTTAATGTCTTTTGATTCAATAGGGTCCCTTACTGGAGTTAATACTGTAATCCCATTAGTTATTTTCTCATTACCATAAACAGCGGTTATTGTGTATTCTCCTGGATTTAAGTTTATTGGGAGTGTTGCTATTCCGTTGTTGTTTGTTGTTCTGTCGTATTTTAGGTTGTTGAAGCTTTTACCATTGATGTATAGGCTTACTTTTTGTCCGGTTATAGGATTTCCTTTACTGTCAGAAACTTTAACAGAATATTGGGTTCCATCCTTGTAATTCATTGTAATTGGGGATGCAGATAATGTTACGGTCAATGGAAGTACTTTAATTGTGTTTTTACAGCTTTCATAAGTGATAGTGTTGTATGCGGTTATTGCATAATCTCCAGGTTTAAGGTTTATTGGGAGTGTTGCTATTCCGTTAGAATCAGTTTTTAAAATGTAGCTTGCTCCAACAATGCTAAAACTTACGGCAGTATTTGAAGCAACATTTCCGGCACTGTCAAATATTTGTACAGTATAGTGAGTTCCATTGAGGTGGTATTTTACAACATCATTTCCAGTAATGGTCGGTTTTATGGTAATTGAATCGGTATTGCTACTTGGCTGATAATTCCCATCACCATCAAAGATTAATTCAACGCCATAGGTGTTGCTTGCCAAATCAATGTCTATTTGGGCGATTCCCTGAGAATTGGTTGTGGCCTTATAGGTTTTTTTATTGATTTTGATATTGACGTTTTTATTGGCCAAAGGTTCACCGTTAGCCATTAATGTAACTTCATACTTATCAGCATTTCCATAATATTTGTTTAAACTATTTCCGGATATTGTGGTGTTGAAGACACTTTGTGGAATGTTGCTGTCACCAACTAATAGCTTTTGACTTGGTCTTGATCCTGAATTGGAGTATGTAATGATTCCAATTCCTGGTCCAACTGCAGTTATTGCATTGTCTGTTTCCAAGAAGATAGCATCTCTGAAATCAGCAATTGCAGTACCGTTAACTACTGGACAAATTCTATAGATATCTCCGCTACTTGGAAATGGAAGAGTATCATTTTTATTTAAGAAAAAGGTGATTTCTATTGAATTTAATGAACTTGCAACTTCTCCTGTATCTTTTCTAATAAATGAAACGGAATAGACTCCCTTTTCAATTTCAGTAATTTCACTCATTATAAGGTCTCTAGGATGTTCTGCACCGACAAGGATGTCAGGGGCGTATGATGTTCCACCACAAAACAGTTCATTGGAATAATAATTGCTCCAAACATAAACGATGGTAGTTTGTCCGTTTTCATCTGCATGGTATATTCCCCTTTCGTCATGTTGAATAAAGAAGTTCCCATCTACAATTTGAACATACTGGTTTGCCATGTTTGTAAATTTTGGACTGTCATAGATTCCGTATCTTCCGTTTTGCTGAATCAGGTTTCCTTTTATCTGTAGGTTACTTGCAGTGGTATCAACATATATTCCAGTTCCCTTCTCTGCTCTTTGAGCTATTGGGTTATCTCTATTGTAGTAGATTTTGTTGGAATAGATTAGGGTGTTGTTGGCACTTCCAAGATAGATTCCATAGTAGTTGTTTGAATAGATGTTGTTGAATGCCATATTGATGTTTTCACAATTGGCTCCCACATACACTCCAGCAACATTATTGGAATTGATTGAGTTGTTTTTAATATTGATGTTATTACAGTTTTCTAAGTAAATTCCCTTTTGTGATTCTTTAATTGTGGAATCTCTAATTTCAGTATTTTCGGCATTACTAAGATAGATTCCAGGGCCTTCACTTACCTTTTCAATGGTACAGTTAATTACTTTCACGTTACTTGCCCCATTTATGTATATTGCATATGTATCAATGGAGCCAGATTTGGATTTGTCATTGATGAATGTAAAACCTGACAGTACGGTTCCAGAAGCTTCAGGTGATATATAGAATATTCCAATGCCGTTTGAACCATCTGTATTTGAAGGACAGGTGGTCATAGTTGTTCCAACATTGCTTATTATTGTTAGGTTTTTATTAACCACGAAATGACAATGTTCATAACTTGTTCCGGTGATTTCAATAGTGTCTCCACTACTTGCTTTATTAATTGCATTTTGAATTGTAGGATTATTCATTTGGTTAGTGGATGATCCATCTACAACATAACTATGACTTATGCTTAAATATGATTTATTTTGATTATTTAGCGAAATATCAGAATTATCACCAGTATTTATGTCTTCACTGGCTATAACAGAGCTAGAAAATATAATCATGATGAAAACACAAGCTAATATTAAAATAGACTTTTTATTTATCATTTTTATTTCCTCTAAATATAATTAAAATTCGATATATAAATTTATGCATTTCATTTTATATTTATTTTACTAATGGCTCATATGGGAGATATTTCAGATAGTTATGAAAATAATTATATATCAATGCATTAAAGATTATTAATAAAGAATAACTTGAGAGTGTAAATTTATGAAAAACAAAACTGGAATGTTGACGGCAAATGGTCACAGAATTCAAGGTAGATCAAGTGAAGATTTTCTTGATGTAGTAGAAATATTGGATGAACTCAATTTAACTGGTGAAGAAAACTTTATGGATGCTGGTTGTGGTGATGGTCATGTGGCTATTAAAGCACTTGAATACATTGATAATGGAAATGTCTACGCATTGGACGTATTCGAACCATCAGTTGAAGATATGAAAAAATACAAGGAAGAGAACGATGTAGAAAATTTAATCCCTATTGTGTCTGACATTGCAGATAAAATTGATTTAGATGATGATGTTTTAGATGTAATTTTAATGGTTAATGTTTTCCACGGATTCAAGGCAAGCAGAAAAATGCCTGCAGCCATTGCTGAATTGAGCAGGGTCATTAAAGACGATGGTGGAAGAATAGCTATTATGGATTATAAAAAACAGGATGTAAAACATGGACCTCCATATGCAATTAGAAGTTCTCCTGATGAATTTAAAGAGGAATTCGAAAAGCAGGGTCTTGTAATGACTTACTTGAATGAAGAAATTGGTGAAGATATTTCTGAGGGAAAATCCCATTATTTAATAGTCTTTGAAAACAGTTAATTGAAGTTTTCTTAAACTTCTCTCTTTTTTTTATTGTTTAATTTTGTAAAAATAGCTTATTTTTTTAAAAAAATAAAAAATAATACTCTAGGTGAGTATTATTAGTATTTAGTTGTAATTTGACTTCCTCCAGTACATGGAGTGTATAATGTAGTACCAGCAAAGGATAAGAATATGTTGTAAAGTCTGTTGTTTGCTAAATTAATTGGTAAAGTCGCAATTCCATTTGCATCGGTAGTTCTTACATATTTTGCAGTACCAAGGTGGATTGTTACTTTTTGATTAGCAAGAGCTTGACCTACTTGATCAACTAATTTTACTTTGAATAATTGACCTTTTTTAGTGATGGTTACGGAAGGAGCAAGGATTTTTGCTTCGTTTCTTACAGCAGTTAAAACATATTTTTCGCTGGTTTGTTCGTAGATAGGATCGTTAATAGAGATAATCATGCTCCATTTACCCATCATAAGGTTAATGTTTAATCCTGCAATACCGTTTTCATCAGTGGTTAAGGTGTAGGTTTTTGGAACTTTA
>DAII01000122.1:223-1607 GCA_002496065.1 Methanobrevibacter sp. UBA586 | reverse complement strand
GATGGTGAATTTTCCGTTTGCTTCTGAGTAAATTACTCCGTTAACGATTGCACCTGCGAAATTTGCAGCTACATTGTATTTTCCTGGTGCTAAGTCGTTAATAAAGGTAGCAGTACCGAATTTGTTGGTAGTTACGTTTTTGGTAGCAACAGTTTGACCATCTTTGGTGAAAGTAAGGGTTACTTTTTGGTTAGCTAGGATAGTGCTGTCTGCACCTGCTAATTGGATTGTGTGGTTGGTTCCGTATTTTGCAGTAATGTCTTTAGCTTCTGAAGTAATTACGGATTCCATTTCAGCTTGGTTGATGATGATGTCATCACCATCTACATTCCAATTACCGTCTAAGAATATGAATTTGTCAATACCTGGAGCGTAGGTGTTGTTTACAACTTCGAATTCACCGTTGAGTTTTAATGGTCCTCCTTGACTTTTTACTTCTACAGCGTAGGTAGTNNGGTAAGTCCGAAGGTATTGTTTTTAATGTAGACATCTCCGATTTTGGTAGCAGCACCGTGAGCAGTGTTTCCTTGTTCTAAGTAGATTGCAACATTGCTATTGTATGCACCATTTTCTGGAAGGGTACCCATGATGAAAGTGTTGTTCTCAATTACGGAACTTTGTGCAGCTTTCATGAGACTGATACCCATTGCTCTAATGTCTTCGAAGGTATTGTCACAGGTAGTGATGTTTACTAATCCTCCACCGTAGAAAATAGCATAGTAAGCACCGTTAACTTTGTTATTTTTCACGAGGATGTTTTTGGAGTTGGATGCAATGGAGAATGCGTCTAACACAGGACCTTCAATGGTGTTGTTAATTATTTTTACACCGTTTCCTCCCATGATGTTGATAGCTTTAGTACCGGTTTCTCCTTTTCCTGAATTGGAAATAGTAGTAGCGTTAGCTGAACCGGTGAAGTAACAGTTAGCTACACATAAATTCCCAGTAGCTCCTTTAATATAAACTCCAGCATTGGAATCGCCAAGGAATTTACAGTTGGTAACATTGATGTTTGCTCCACCAATAATTTCAATTGCACGACCGTTCCAGGTAGTTGATGGGTTTACAAAGTTGAATCCGTCAAAAGAAGTTCCATCAATGGTTGTGGTGTCTGCAGCTTGTACTGAGAAACCGTTTAATGCTTTAATGGTTGCATTATTACCAATGAATGTTAAAGTTTTATTAACATAAAGTGGATTTGCAATATTTCCAAAGTCATATACGCCGTTTTCTTCAAATTCGATAGTGTCTCCAGCATTTGCATTATCGATTTGAGTTTGAATATCTGATAGGACTGTATTATTTGCAATTTGATGAGTAGTTCCAACTGCAGATTCACTAACTGCAGGTGCAACATCATCTGCACTGGTTGTAATCATATTCA
>DAII01000122.1:0-194 GCA_002496065.1 Methanobrevibacter sp. UBA586 | reverse complement strand
TATAGCAAATAATGTTTTTTTATTTAATTTCATTATTTATCACCCATTTAATTTTAATTCAACTAATAAAATAATATTCATTAAAATAAGATTATTAGTATATAATATTTTAACAATCATTGTTATATAAATATTTTCATTTCGATAAAAAAATAGCTATTTTTAAATTTTAAACATTCTAAACTGATATTTTA
>DAII01000076.1:6933-10451 GCA_002496065.1 Methanobrevibacter sp. UBA586 | reverse complement strand
ATAATAAAAAATATTTTTTTATTTGGTGATAATATGGCATTATTTACAGGAGATTTCAAATCACAGGAACTAAAGACAAGAACACCGATTAGTGTTATCCTACCTTCAGACAACATAAACTATCTTGAAGGAACAGATTCAAGCACCAAGCCACCTTTCAAGACATTGTACCTGCTTCATGGAATGTTTGGAAACAATGAAACATTCCTATACAACACTTTAATCAGGTCATATGCAACAAACAATAATCTAGCGGTNNTATTACCTAGCTGTGGCAATTCATTTTACCTTAATGACCAATCCTCCTATGAATTCTATTCCAATTATGTTGGTGAGGAGTTGGTTAACTTCACAAGGGAGATTTTTCCGTTGTCCACCAAAAGGGAAGATACATTCATTGCAGGATTTTCAATGGGCGGATATGGTGCTATCAGAACAGGTATGCTTTACAATGACACATTTTCAGCCATTGGGGCAATTTCTCCGGCACTGATAACTCACAGACTGCAGCTGATATCAAAGGAATTCAAGGAGGTTATTGATACTCAGGAATATCTAGAATCAGTTTTCGGAGACCTTAACAAGGTTGTTGGCAGTGACAAGGATCCTGAATTCCTAATAGACAATCTGTTGAAGGAAAACAAGGATATTCCCAAACTATTCATAAATGTAGGTAAAAACGACTTTTTAAGGCTTGAAAATGAGGCTTTCCACAAATTTTTAGAGGAAAAGAAAGTTCATGTTACCTTCGCTGAATATCCGGGGGAACATACATGGGATTTCTGCAACACTCACATCAAAGAGTTTATAGAATGGCTTGACTTATAGAGGAGAAGATTTTTCTTCCTTCTTTAATTATATTAAACACTTAATACAATATATTATTTAATGGAGTGTATTTGATGAAAAAACTAAGTTTAGGATTTATGAGATTACCATTAGACAGTGATAATATAAAGGATATTGATTATGATAAAGTCTCTGAAATGGTTGATTATGCAATGGATAGAGGATTCAATTGTTTTGATTCAGCATATGATTATCATGAGGGATATGCCGATGTGGCTATTAAAAAATGTGTTATTGACAAATATCCTCGTGAGGATGTCATAATTTCCAACAAGTTACCTGTCTATAACTTTACAGCTGAAACAAATATGGGAAAGATATTTGATGAACAGCTAGAAAAATGCGGTGTTGAGTTCTTTGATTACTATATGCTTCACTGCCTTACCAATGAGCTCTATGATGGGGTTATGAAGGAGCTTGACTGTTTTGGTTTTATCAGACAGCTGAAGGAGGATGGAAAAATCAAAAAACTTGGAATTTCACTTCATGACAATGCAAATGTCTTAGATAGGATTTTGACAGAACATCCTGAAATCGAGTTTGTCTTGCTTCAAATCAATTATCTTGATTGGATCAGCCCGTCAATTTAGTCAAGCAAATGCTACAAGGTGGCCAAAAATCACGGAGTTGAAATATTGGTAATGGAACCTCTTAAGGGAGGTAATCTGGTAAAGATTCCTGCAGATGCTATTGAATTGATGGTGGACCATAATCCTGAAGCTTCAATTCCCTCATGGGGGTTACGCTTTGCAGGAGGATTGGAAGGAGTCTCAACAGTATTTTCAGGTATGGGCAGTTTGGACCAGTTGAAGGAAAATATTGAATGCATGGATGATTTGAAGCCTTTGGACGCTTCAGAAAAGAAAATCTTAAGAAAGGCTCGTAAAATTATAGCTGAATCAATTCCAATTGACTGTAGCTATTGTGATTACTGCATTCCAAAATGTCCTGAAAACATTCCAATATCAAAGTTCTTTTCACTTTACAATGACGCCAAGACCGCAATTGAACTGCAGGATCTGTACTTTGTTTATTATATGAATTATGCTAGGGAGGGAAATCCAGCCTCTGCCTGCACAGAATGTGGGGAATGTGAAAAGATTTGTACTCAGCATTTGGATGTCATCGACTGTCTGAAAGAGGTTAGGAACCTTCTTGAAAAGGATGATGACTAAAAATTTACTATAGGTTAATTAAAATTGTAGTTTCATAATTGTTTCTAATTATTTTCAATAGCTATTTTGATTAACTTTTAATATTTTATNNTTCAACAGTATTTTTGATATAATAATCTATTGGGCATTTATAGGCAGTTTAAAAAATATATAAAATTATATTAATGCCCATATTCAAATATAAATATATTATTTAAAATTATATCGTGGAGAGGATTGAGCTGACTAAATTTATTATTATAACTGGAGGAGTAGTAAGTTCCATTGGAAAGGGAATTACATCAGCTTCCATAGGTCGTATTTTACGTTCATACGGATTAAATGTAGCTGCAATTAAAATTGACCCTTATTTAAACTGGGATTCTGGAACATTAAACCCATATCAGCATGGTGAGGTATTTGTAACCCATGATGGTATGGAAACAGATCTTGACTTGGGTCACTATGAAAGATATCTGGATGTCGAATTGCCAGGTATATCAAACATCACAACAGGAAAGGTATACGAATCCGTAATTGCCAAGGAAAGGGCAGGAGATTTCCTAGGTGCATGTGTACAGGTTATTCCACACATTACCGACGAAATCAAAGAAATGATTAAGATGACAGCAGATAAGGACAATTACGATGTTGTTCTAATAGAATTAGGTGGAACTGTTGGAGACATTGAAAGTCAACCCTTTTTAGAGGCATTAAGACAGTTAAGAAATGACGTTGGCTCTGAAAATGTCATGTTTGTTCATGTTACATTCATCCCATATCTAAATGCTGCAGGTGAGTTCAAAACCAAACCAACCCAACACTCAACCAAGGAACTGAGAAGTGTAGGTATCATCTNNGATATAATTGTATGTAGATCTCAGGAACCTATTGATGATGATCTAAAGGTCAAAATAGCTCATTTCTGTGATGTTGACAAGGATGCTGTGGTAAACACCCCTGATGCGGGAACAATATATGAAGTGCCATTGGTTCTTGAAGAAAACAATATAGGTAAGATTGTTGTTGATAGGATAGGTTTGGATGTTGAACCTAATTCCTCAAAATTGGACGGTTGGAGAGAAATTGTAAAATCTCTTAAAATAGATAATCCTGTTGTAAGAATAGGAATTGTCGGTAAATACGTTGAACTTGAAGATGCATATATCAGCATCCGTGAATCATTGCTTCATGCAGCAGCAGCAATAGGCGTCGNNTAAAGGCGGAAATCGAATACATAAGTTCCGATGTGGAGGAATTAGACGAGAACATCATGAAATCCCTTGACGGTATTCTCATACCTGGTGGATTTGGAGAACGTGGTGTTGAAGGAAAGCTATTAGCTGTTGATTACGCCATTGAAAACGATGTCCCTCTCTTCGGAATCTGTCTGGGTATGCAGTCCATGGTAATTCAGTTTGCAAGACGTAACGGCTATCCTGAAGCTAACAGTGCAGAATTCGATAAGGAAAATGAACATCCTGTTATTGACATGATGGAGGAACAGAAAAAAAT
>DAII01000076.1:6706-6854 GCA_002496065.1 Methanobrevibacter sp. UBA586 | reverse complement strand
AATTCAACAACGATTACAGAAAAGACCTTCAAGAGAAGGGAATCATCATTTCAGGAACAAGTCCTGATGATTTCTTGGTTGAAATCGTAGAGCTTCCTAATCATCCTTGGGCTGTTGGTTGTCAATTCCACCCTGAATTCAAATCAAG
>DAII01000076.1:2800-6621 GCA_002496065.1 Methanobrevibacter sp. UBA586 | reverse complement strand
AATCCTTTCGAACTAAAATACATATTTAGTCCATTAAAAGTGTTAATCAAAAGATAAAAAGTGTATGGAAAATGGTAAGAATCTATTTAAATCAGATTTATAGATGATTACAATTACAGTATTATCCGATGTACCAGATAAAAAATGCACAACTAAACGAAGTTCTTAAAGAGCTTCTGGATGATATCAAAGTTGGATTAATTTAAAACTAGATGTCTATTACCCGATTTATGGAGGTTCAGAAAGATAATAATTATTGTCTGCTCCTAAAGCCAGTATTTAAATAAAAATTCTTCTTCTTTTACAGACTAATCTGATTTTTAAAAGATTTAAATTTATTAATTAAAAAAAATAAACTATTAATTGTTATTTAACATTAAGGGTAATTGAGGGGATACTTAATGATTAAATAAATTCAAGCTTCTAAATTATGTTTTAGATCTATAAATTAAACGGGGATTAATATGACTATTAAACCAAGAAAGAATGACATATCAAGAAATGAATTTATGTTAACCAAAGGTCAGGCTAAATGTGGATATGACTGGTGGTGGCATTCCTTTACAGCTCATAATGCAGAAACAGGTGAGGAAAGACCTTTTTTTCTGGAATTTTTCGTATGCAATCCAGCTACTGGAGGAGATGAACCAGTATTNNCCTGAAAACAAGGCCAAAGGCATCAAGCCTTCATATCTGATGATTAAGGTGGGATGCTGGGGTAAGGGAGCAAAGCAGATTCACAGGTTTTTTGGATGGAACAAGTTTGACATAACTCCAAATAAGAAGGTGCCTTTTGAAATAAAAGCTGACGATTGTTTTTTGACCGAAACAAAAACCTATGGTAAAATCAACCTAAGCGAAGAAGAGAACTCAGCACACCCTGAATACATGTGTGATGCAGGGGATGTTGAATGGGACTTGAAAATCAAGAAAATCATTCCATTTAATGTTGGATACGGTGCAGGTAAAACCTTGAGAAATATGCAGGCATTTGAAATGTTTTGGCATGTGGAAGGAATGAAGACAGAGTATGAGGGCGAAATCATTATGGATGGTGTTAAGTACATTGTGGATCCTAAAACCTGTTATGGCTATGCCGACAAGAACTGGGGTAAGAACTTCACCTCTCCTTGGGTATGGCTCTCCTCCTGTAACTTGACCAGTAAGAAAACAGGTAAAAAATTGGAAAACAGTGCCTTTGACATTGGTGGAGGAAGACCAAAAATAGGGCCTATTGCATTAAACAGACAACTTCTGTCCTTGTTTGATTATGAAGGGGAATTGTTTGAGTTCAACTTCTCCAAGCTATGGGACAAAGTATCTACCGAATTCCAATGCAGGGAAACCGACAAGCAGATTATATGGCATGTTGAGCAGTCAACATGGAACAAGAAGATGGTTACAGACATCACCTGTGAAAAGGATGAGATGTTGTTTGTCAATTACGAAGCTCCAACAGGTGAAAAAAGACACAATAAACTCTGGAACGGAGGAAATGGTGTTGGAACAGTAAAACTGTACAAGAAAGGCCAGCTTGTAGATGAAATCATATGTGAAAATGTCGGATGTGAATACGGGGAATTTGATCCTGTGGAATAGATTCCTCAAACTTTTTTTTCTTTTTTTTTCAATAGACTTCAATCGCATTTAACTTTGAGATGTTAGAATGGTAAATGAAATTAAGCGATATATGGATGAAAATAAAAACAGAATGGTTGAATTACAGGAATTGCTGACTGCAATTCCAGCATTGGCTCCGGAAAACAACGGTGATGGAGAATTCAATAAGGCCAATGCATTGAAAAAATGGCTTATGGAAGCTGGTTTTGAAGATATTGAGGTCTATAATGCACCTGATGAAAGAGTAAGTTCAGGAGTTCGTCCAACTATTGTCTTAACGGTTCCAAGTTCACAAAAACAGACAATCTGGATAATGGTCCATCTGGACGTTGTACCTCCTGGGGATCTCTCAGCATGGAAAACAAACCCTTGGGAATGCATTGAAAAGGATGGAAAGCTATTTGGAAGAGGATGTGAGGATAACCAGCAGGGATTAGTTTCAGCGGTTTTCTCAGCACTTTACTTCTTGGAAAATAACATAACACCAAAATACACAATCAAACTTCTTTTTGTGGCAGGTGAGGAAAATGGAAGCACTTNNGGATGTAACTGGCTAATCAAAAACACCGACCTGTTTGATGGGGACGATTTGGTAATCATTCCAGATGGGGGAGACAGGAAAGGAATTGATATTGAAATAGCTGAAAAGAACATTCTATGGTTGGGTTTTCATGTAGAAGGAAAACAGGCACATGGATCAAGACCCGATATGGGAATAAATGCCTGTTTGGCAGCAAATGACCTTGCATTGAGATTAAATGGACTTGAAAGGAAATTTGATAAAAAGGATTCTCTTTTCGCACCAGACTATTCAACATTTCAACCGACAAAGCACGATGCCAATGTTGATGGGGTAAATATCATTCCTGGAGACGATGTCTTCTATATGGACTGCAGAATAATTCCTGCCTATGGCATAAGCGATGTTTTAAAGGAAGTGGATAGGGAATGTCAAAACATTGAGGATGAGTACGGCGTTAAAATTACCTATTCAATTCCACAGCAGTCAGAAAGTCCGCAAACCTCCATGGACTCTCCAATTGTTGAATTATTGTCTTCAGCTATTAAAAGAGCCCATAATCAGGATACTCGCTGCATAGGTATTGGAGGAGGTACCGTAGCAGGGGATCTGAGAAGGGTTGGAATAGATTGTGCTGTATGGTCAACATTGGATAACATGGCTCATCAGCCAAACGAGTATTGCATAATCGAAAACATGGTTAATGATGCTGTAACAATGGCAACCATCTTTAAAGATGACAATTTGAAGGATTTAAGGTTGGATGAAAGATTTTACGAATCTGTAACAAGGGGATTGAAGAGAGCCACCACAAGAAAATCAGACAAGAATATGTCAAGTGGGGACGTGGTTAGGCTGGTCTTCAGTGAGGATAAGTCGTTACAGGCCACAATTGAGAATGTGGATGAAATAAAGTTCGGAGACATTACATTAGAACAGGCGGAATCTGAAAATTACAGAGATGTTCAATCCTTTAAAAATTCATTGATGGAATTTTATCCTGATTTAGAGGATGATTCAACATTATATTATATCCGCTTCAAATTGGAGGTGTAATTATCATGAGAAAATTAATTTATATGATTCCATTTGTTTTGGCATGCCTTTTAGCTATGGGATGCGTTGCAGCAGAGGAAAATGAAGGCCAAAAGATAAGTATAAAAATAAATGATGGAGAGGTTCTTACAGCTACTTTAGAGAATAACACTTCTGCTCAGGGATTGGTTGAAAAATTAAGGCAAGGAAACATAACCATTGAAATGGAGGATTTTTCATGTTTTGAAAAGGTAGGTGAACTTGGTTTTGACCTTCCGACCAATGATGAGGAAATAACAACATCATATGGTGACTTGATTTTGTATCAAGGAGACAAACTAACAATCTATTATGATGTAAACACTTACAACTTTACCAAAATTGGCCATATTGACAATATCACTCAAGATGAGTTAAAAGAAGTTTTAGGAGAGGGAGACGTAAAGGTTTTATTATTTTTGGAAGAAAAATAACTGTAGAAAATCAATCCCTTAAATAAATGTCAATAACTATGTCCAGACTGTTGTAATCTCCTTCATATACATTATTGATTTTGCAGACGAGAAGCTTTCCACCATCCATCAGATTTGCTAATATCTTATTATCCCTTCTTGGGACATAACCTATTTTTTCCTCTTTGTTTTTT
>DAII01000076.1:1823-2748 GCA_002496065.1 Methanobrevibacter sp. UBA586 | reverse complement strand
AATATAATGGAACCATCCTGCAACAAAGCTTCTGATTAAAAATATATCTTCGCTTAGGGAATCTATTTCTCCGATTTCATGAATGAACCTGAGGGTTGTTGTAATCTCACTATTTATTTTTTGAAGAGTCAATTTCAAGCATCTCCTTTATCCTTTTCTCATATTCCTCTTTCTGTTTTGTTTTTGTTTTGAATAAATCTTTTAAGCCTTCTAAATATTCTTCCTTAAGCTTTTTGTCTTCTATAAATTGTTTTTTATTGTATGGGTATTCTTCCTTGTATTCAATGATTTTTTCCTTCATTTTTAGAATTCTTTCCCTCAGATAGTCATCATCCTGAATTTCTTTATTATTGTTCAACTCTATTATGGAATTTATCATCTCAATGGTTTCAAGGTCTCCCAGCTTAAATGCCAAGGTTGCTTGATTGAACAGTCTTTTTTCTATTTCACTCACATTCTTTTTCAAGTCAGGATGCAATGCTTTTACGATTTTCCTGTACATTTCCTTTAGCTTAATTGAATTTTTATGTGAGAGATATTGGTTTTTCCTTTCAGACAGCTTTCCATACTCCTCCTTTTGCTTTTTGAGATCTTCATCATATTCATTGAAAAGCATTTTAAGTTTTCTCTTTATTTCATCCAGGTTGATTTTATTTTGATGGTTAAGTTCCCTTTGGATTATTAGAATAATCATTTTGAGCTTATTTATTTCGATTTCCAGTTCATATAATTTGATTTCAAGAAATCCAAAGTTTAATATGTATTTATATTCAATCTTNNGACCTATATGATTTACCAGTTCTTCATATTCAAGAAACAGTTCTGTCAATTCATCTTTTAGGGTTTTGTTATTTGTTGGTGCAGGGAGAATGACAATATCACCTCTAAAGTTTCGTTATTATTATTTGTGTGTTGGACAGTATAA
>DAII01000076.1:0-1818 GCA_002496065.1 Methanobrevibacter sp. UBA586 | reverse complement strand
TTATGAAAAACATTTATTATCATAATTATTTTTTTATAGGAAATTTATTATCTTCGATAAATTGTCGTTTTAAAAGGAATATTTATATATATCTGAGCATAAAACTATTATTAACAATCACGACATTAATGAATTTTTATATTGATAAGAGGTAGTGAATTACAATCAATGTTTCATTACTTATTATCGAGATTGTTGTCTTTAATCATATTGGGATATTGATGTATTTTTTCCTAATTTGATTCATTAAAATAATTTAAAGGCGAAAAAAATGGAATCAAGAAATAAAATAATAATTGGTGTTATTATAATAATAGCAGCTATTTGTATAGGATATGGAGCATTCAGCGGTGCTTTCAGTGGAAGTAGCGATTTGAATGGTCAAACTGTTGATTTGGCTGCTGCAGCTAGTTTGAAAAACGTATATGATGATAAATTAATCCCTATGTTTGAAGAG
The DNA here is from genome assembly GCA_002496065.1 of Methanobrevibacter sp. UBA586. Taxonomy (GTDB): domain Archaea; phylum Methanobacteriota; class Methanobacteria; order Methanobacteriales; family Methanobacteriaceae; genus Methanocatella. The sequence goes on along the minus strand of DAII01000076.1, from coordinate 1,361 downwards.
AAGTATCCTGGTGTATCAGTTAAAGGTACTTACGCTTCCAGTGGAGATTTACAAACTCAAATTGAAAACGGATTGGAAACCGATGTATTTATGTCTGCTTCCAACAAACAGATGAATGCTTTAATAGAAAAAGGAATAATTGACAACAGCACTGTTAAAAAATCCATCCAAAACAAGCTTGTTTTAATTGCACCTTCCGATTCAACNNTCATTTGAAGGATTGAAAGATGTTGAAGGAACCATAGCTATTGGAGACCCTGAATCTGTACCTGCAGGACAATATGCTGAAGAATCACTAACCAAACTTGGAGTTTGGGATGCAGTTCAATCCAAATTATCCTTAGGTACCAGTGTAACTGCTGTATTAAACCAAGTAGCTGATGGATCTGCTGAATTTGGTATTGTATATACTACTGACGCTAAATCTAATGATAAAGTTAAGATAATTGCTGAAGCTCCTGAAGACTCTTTAGAAAAACCAATCGTTTATCCTGTTGGTATGATTAAAGACGCAAAAGATGCTGATGCTGCACAAAAATTCATTGAATTCTTGCAATCTCAAGAAGCTCAAGAAGTATTCAAGGACTATGGTTTCACAATAGTTAACTAACTTTAATATACTCCTTTCCATAAATAATATATTAAAAGGAAACATAACATGATTGACTGGACTCCATTATTTATCTCAATGAAAACCGCAAGTGTATCAATTGTAATAACCTTTTTCCTGGGTTTGCTAGTTGCTTGGGGTATCATCATGATAAAGAATGACACTGCAAAAATAGTGCTTGACGGTGTTTTCACACTGTCTCTGGTATTGCCTCCAACTGTAGTGGGATTTTTCCTGTTATACATTTTTGGTGTTAAAGGACCTATCGGTAGCTTTTTTATAAACTTCTTTGCTTATAAAATCGCTTTCTCATGGGAAGCAACAGTTATTGCAGCTGTCGTCATGTCTTTCCCTTTAATGTATCGTTCTGCAAGAGGAGCGTTTGAACAGGTTGATTCAAACCTTGTTGAAGCANNAATTTTCTGGAAGATCCTATGTGCAAATGCACTGCCGGGAATCATAAGTGGAGGAATTCTTGCCTATGCCAGAGGTCTAGGTGAATTCGGTGCTACAGCAATGCTTGCAGGTAACATAGCTGATTTGACCAGAACACTGCCTATTGCGGTTTATTCAGATGTTGCTGCAGGTAATATGGGAAGTGCATTTTATTATGTGGTAGTTATTATTATTATAGCCTTTGTAGCTATTTTCTTCATGAATTATTTTACTATCCGTCAAGGAAAACAATGGAAATAAATTTCCATAAACTTCTTTTTTTTTAAATGTTGCATATTATAAGGATAACTATATA
>DAII01000124.1 GCA_002496065.1 Methanobrevibacter sp. UBA586 | reverse complement strand
GGGAAATCATTATCTTTTATCAAATATAATGAAAGTTTATCTTAAGAACTTAATGGAGTTCAACAAGACAATAGCTATTTTAAAGGAGTTCTTTAATATATTTGAAAATCACAAGGTGAGAGGATTACCTTCTAAATTAATAGAGGAATTATACATGGTTGAAGATTGCAAACTTTTGGAATCATGCGGAACAAATGCATATAAAATTAATAAAATAATTTTGGGCACTGTTGAAAAGTCCAACTCACTTAAGGCAATTCTTCCAATAAGCTTTCAGGAACTGACAGATACTATGGTGAATCGAGCCGATAAGAATAAGGAAATGGACTTGAAACTGTCTGATGACATATATAATTTATTTAGTGAAAACATTGATTTGAAAAATGACAATATAAAAATAGATTTGGTTAGGGATGATTTGAATTTCCTGCTGATGGTTACTGATGAAGCTATGATTTTGGGTCTCTACAGGAAGGACGGTAGCTATGACCAGAATAGGGTTTTGATGTCAAAATCAGAAAATGCCTTGAAGTGGGCAAACATGCTATTTAACACTTTTTAAAAAAAATTAAGAAAAGAAAGTTTAACTAAACTTTCTTATTTTATTTGTAGTATTCCTCTAAGTAAGGAACTATTTTTTCAATGGATATTCTTTCTTGCTCTTCGGTATCTCTATTTCTAATAGTTACCTTATCATCTTCTAAACTATCGAAATCCACTGTAATAGCTAATGGAATACCTATTTCATCTGCTCTTGCATATCTTTTTCCTATTGTTCCGGTAACTTCATTTTCAACTGTATAACCTTTTAATCTAAGGTTATTGGTGATTTCATCTGCAATTTCACGAGGTCCTTCCTTATTTACCAGTGGATAAACTCCAACCTGTACAGGTGCAACCTCTTCTGCAAACTTGAAGTATTCCTTCTCTCCGTCGTGGAATGAGTGAAGGAGTGTACAATAGACAATCCTGTCAATTCCAAAAGAAGGTTCGATTACGTGTGGAACGATTTTTTCTCCTGCTATTTCCTCTTCAACCTCTTCGATTATTAGGAGGTCTTCAGGAACTTCATATGTTTCATCCAATTCAATGACATATTTTCCGCTAGCTTCAAGACTTTGAATTATTTCATTGACATCTGCCTGTTCAATAGCTTGTTTAACTTTAGGTGAGTTTCCTTTAAAGACAGGTCCAAATTTTGAAAGGTCTGGTTTAACTACAGTTTTTTTAACCACTTTAGGTTGGTCATACTCAATAAATACATTTAATTCATCATTACTGAATTTGGAGTGTGAAGTGAGGTCATAATCTCCCCTGTCTGCAATTCCAATAATTTCAACCCATCCGTACTTGTCGGTGAGACATTCAACATCCCAGCAGTCAAGTGCATAATGAGCCATTTCTCCAGCCAAATGCTGTCTGAATCTTAAGACTTCATCAGGAATTCCAATTTCATTCAAGAACTTTTTAGCAAGGTAAAGTTGGTATACAAGCATTTCATTAGCTACTATGCCCTGATCAAGTGCTTCCTGTGCGGTTATTTTTATTGGTTCACTGTTAGTTTCCTGAACTTCCTGTGAATTCAAGTATAGAATTTCATCCTTAATTTGTTCAAATTTTGGAGTGGTCTTGTCTTTGGGATTTAGGAAAATTTCAGCTTCAGCTTGTGTGAATTCCCTAAGTCTGATTACTCCCTGTCTTGGTGAAATTTCATTTCTGTAGGCCTTACCTAATTGTACAGCTCCAAATGGAAGTTTTCCTCTGAAGAACCTTTCAAGTCTTTTGAAGAGGATAAATATTCCCTGTGCAGTTTCAGGCCTCATATAACCTACTTTGTCACCTTTTGCTCCAATCATGGTTTGGAACATCAGGTTATAGTTCCAGATGTTTGCAAGTTTTCCACCACATTCTGGACATGTAATATTGTTGTCAATAACGATTTGGTCAAGTTCTTCATTTTCCAAACTTTCTACATCTTCCCCAATTACTTCTTCAATGATGTGGTCTGCTCTAAATACTTCCCCACATTCTTCACATTTGGTCATTGGGTCTGTAAAGTTGTCAACATGACCTGAAGCCTTTAAAACTTCTTTTGGCATTACGGTAGGTCCTTCTATTTCGTAGAATCCCTCTCCTGAGACATACTGTTTTCTCCATTTTTGCATTATGTTGTTTTTTAAACTGGCTCCGAGAGGGCCGTAATCTGTAAATCCGGATACATCGGAGTAAATTTCGAATGATGGCCAGAGGAATCCTCTTTTTGCACTGATGTTGGTCATTTTGTCATGATTCATAATTTATTCCTTCTCTAATTCATAATCTTGCTTAATTCTACTGCTTTCAGGTTTTACTTGGCCCATATATTTACTATTCCTAGTAGGGTGTCCGTAAGGTATTTCAGATGGTGTGGTCATGGTTTCAAATACTATTTGACATACTCTTTGTCCAGGATAGAGAGCTACAGGCATAGCTCCAATATTTGAAATCTCCAAAGTGATTTTGCCTTCAAAACCTGGGTCAATGAATCCTGCAGTCACATGCATTGTCACACCAAGCCTTCCCATTGATGAACGACCTTCTACTCTTGCTACAAGGTCATCGGGAACCTTAACATACTCGTCGGTTGTAGCCAATGCAAATTCATTGGGGTGAATAATGAAAGCTTCACCTGGTTCGACCACTGTTGATTCCATGTAAGATGCAATATCTTCAGGATCTTTTGGGTCAATATATGGCTTTCTTATAACTTTAAAAACTTTAAATTCATTTCCAAGCCTCATATCTACAGAAGATGGTTGGATTTGCTTTTCATCTTCCAAAGGTTCAATTGTGATTTTACCTTCTTTTAGATATTCTTTTATGGTTTTATCACTTAGAATAGTCATTTTATTCCTCTTGGTTCATTTTTATCCTTCTTAAAATACCTTTTAAGGTGTGGGCTTCACGCCCTGTAATAAAAGCACGATTTATAATATTTTTAAATGATTTCAATCCAGTTTTCTTCTTATGGTCTGGAATACTGAGCCTGCCAATTATTTCGGTCATATCCTTTAGAAGATATTCCTTTTCTATTGATGTAATCTCCTCAAGACCTTCAACTGCAAATTCATTTCTATTTTTAAATAATTCATATAGGATAATGGCTGCAGCATGTGAAATGTTCATTATGGGATAGGAGGGATCTGTTGGAATGCTTACTGTAATGTCACAGTCCCCAATTTCCTTATTTGTAAGACCGTTTCCCTCACGTCCGAATATGATGGCAGTATTGGCATTTGGATTTATGCTACGTCCCAATTCCTCAGGTTTTATTGGAATTCTTGAAAGGTTATAGCTTCCTCCACACACTCCTGTTGAAGCTACCTTAAAGTCAATTGCCACATGCTTGTAGAAATCTTCCAATGTATCGAATATCATTGCATTTTCCACGATATGTCTTGCATGCATTGCCTGATAAAAAGCTTCTTTCTTAAGTTCTGGAGGATTGATTAGGACAAGTTTTGAAAGTCCAAAATTGCCCATTGTCCTTGCTAAAAAACCAATATTTCCAGGAGTTTCACATTCAACGAAAACCACATAAATATTATTTTTAAGTTGAGTTGATTCTTCTTCTTTTGAATCTTTTTTAAGAGGTTCTGAGATTTCTTTGCCGCTAGATTGTGATTTCTTTTTAGCTTTTTTTGTAGAAGTTTCCTTTGATTCAGTTTTCTCATTAGATTCATTTTCAGATGAATTTAAATCATGTTGATTCACTACTGTTTGTTCACTAACTGCAGCATCTCCCATTTCAATCCCTCTTAATTATTCATATGCTTTTTTCAATAAATGTACAAGATTCATAGCTTTCGCATCAACTTTTTCATTGTCAAGTCCATCCTGAAGATTCAACTGACAGAAAGGACAGATAGTTATAACGGCTTCTGCACCTGTATCCTTGATTTTTCTTGCCTTGTCAGAGGCCAATGTTAGGGCTATTTCAGGTTCTCCGGATTTTACTCCTCCTCCTGCACCGCAGCATTGGCATGGATGTTGCATTTCAACAAATTCGACACCTTTTATGTTTTCAAGAATTTCACGAGGTTCGTCCCTTATGTCCTGACCTCTAGAAAGGTGGCATGGGTCATGCCAAGTGACTTTCATATCAAGGTCATTCATCTTGTCATAATCAAGTTTGTCTATTAAAAATTCACTGATATCCATTACGTTAAGTTCGGAACCGTATTCAGGATGCTTGTTTTTAAGTGTAGCACCGCAACCTGCACAAACGGTAATTACAGTATCATAATCCTTGAAAACTTCCTTGTTTTTGTCAACAAGCTCTTGAACGTATTTGCTTTGACCTGTGTTGATTAAAGGAGATCCACAACATACCTGTTCCTCAGGAACATCCACTTCAATTCCATTAGCTTCAAGAACTTCCATAAGGTCATGTCCTATGTCAGGTAACTTTTTATCTACCATACAACCGGTAAATAATGCAACCTTGGCATTTTCACCTTTTTTATTGGCTTTGATTTTATTGATTTCTTCAACAAAACTTCTATCGCTTGTTACGGAACGATTTGTATTTTTAATATTGTCTCTAAATTTGGTATGTGCAGGAAGTGGCCCTTCTCCTTNNCCTTCTTCCTGGGCTTCCTCTCTGAATTTAATGATTGCATCACCGAATGTGTTTATGTTTTTAGGACAAACGGCCTTACATTTTCCACAGCTGGTACATTTGTACAGGCCCTCTTCAAGACTTTTTTTAAGTCTATCATCCATATCCCTTGGATCGGTATCAAATTTGGAGAGGTATCTCATTATGTAAGGTCCACCATATTCATCCTTGAAATATTTAACGACAGGACAGGTGGAAAGACAGGAATGGCATTCAATGCATCCTCTTACTTTTTTTGTATCCTTAATGTCTTCATTTGTTATTGATTCATCAAAAGAGTCATTATTTGGTTTTGGATTTAAATTTAAGTTGATATCTTTAACTTTTTGTTCAATTCCACTTTTATCAACAATCAAATCTTTAATGACAGGGAAATCCAATGGTTCGATTAAAACGCCATCCTTTATTTCTGCCTGACATGCAAGTGCTCCATTTCCATTATCNNAAGATTCTCTATAGCTAATGTCTGCATCGTATTTTTCATTAATGGCCTTGAGAGCATCCAATACTTTCATTCCGGGTGTTTCTTCTATTTCGTAGCATTCAATATGTGGCTCTGAGTCTACTTCTCTATCAAATCTAGACACATAAACTTTTATCATATCATTTACCTCATGAGTTAAACATTCAAAATCAGAATAAAAAAAATATTATTAAATATATTAACATTCTTTTGTATAATTATATTAATATTTAGTATAGTAATATTCAGTATAAAAAAAGCAAGTGAAAAATACCTTCAGGAAGAAAAACTTAAAGAAGCTATCAGCAATGTTAA
>DAII01000017.1:12481-17077 GCA_002496065.1 Methanobrevibacter sp. UBA586 | reverse complement strand
CGTATTTTTCAAGTCTACCCATCTTCTCCTCAGCATTTGCAATTTCATCCAGTCTTTCCTGAATTTCCCTTTTATCCTTTTCAAGACTTGCAAGGGCTTCCTGTTCGGATTTTAAATTGTTAATAAAATTGTCGTAAATTTCCTTTTCACGTTCCATGTTCAATTTTTCATTATGATTGTTTTCCTGGATTTTCTTGATTTCTTTAATCTTGTCCTCTAAAGCTAGGCCGTTTTCCTTCAATGAGTTGAGAAGACTGACCTTCTTGTTGTGCTCCTCCTCCAGGTTTGCTGTAGATGAAAGCCTTCCTTTCAGTTCTGCCCTTGAATTTTCATATTTGGAAATGATTGGCTGTATGTTTTTCCATGCCCTTTCAAGTGAATCCAATCCCAGAAGCCTACCTATCAACATTTTTTTCTCTGCAGGGGTTTTATTGACAAGCTCTGCAATTTCACCCTGCCTTACATATATTGCATTCAGGAAAAGGTCTGAATCAATAGCTAGTATTTTGGAAAGCTGGATGGAGACTTCCTTGTCCCCTACGCACAATGGGATGTATTCTCCGTTGGTAACGGTTTTTTTAAGCAGGCTGGAAATCAGTTTGGATTTGGATTTTTCACGACTGATTTTGTATTCCTTGCCGTTTGAGGTAAATTCCAACTCCACAATCATCTCATCATTGCTGTTGTTTCTTACAAGGTCATCGATTTTTCTTGCTCCATGCTGTTTGAACAGTGCAAAGCTGATACCTTCTAAAATTGTTGATTTTCCAGCTCCGTTTTCACCGACGATTATTGTAATTCCGTTGTTGAAGGTAATTTCAGCATCTGCATAGGATTTGAAATTTTTTAAAGTTAACTTCCTAAAAATCATTATAGAGCCTCTTTAAAAGTTATTTGTAAATCATTGTCTTCAGGTTTCTCTTCTTTTTCAGTTGGCTTGGTTTTACTTTTGTCCCTGTCAATCACCATTGAATTGAAGTTGTTTTCAAAGTACTTTTCAGCTAAATCAAATGCATCTTCAGAACGGTTCAATGATAATGTGCCGTATAGGTCAACGCCCAACCTGACAATGTTTTCATTACCGAAATCTTTCAGCTTATCAACCAGAAGTTCCTTTGGACCCAGTTTGCCTGAACTGGAAATCAGTTCTATTTCATCATCCTCATCATTGAATTTGAAAATTGGCCTTACCATCAATGTCAAATCGTCCAATTCGGAATTAATAATTTCATGAATGTCCTTGACCTGTCTGTCCACATTGAGAATGGTTAGGTTAACGATTGGTTTCTTTTCAAATCCTTCAATTATTTGCTTAAGTGATTTTAAATCATTTTGCAAATTGTTATAGTCAATTGTTCTGTTGATGAATTCCCTTGAAATTGGAATTGGAATTCTTTTGATATTCGGTTTTGGACCGTCCAAGTCAACAATGACCAATCCTTTGCCATTTTTAACATAGTCATTATACTCATTGGTTCTTAAAATATCAGGAGATCCAGGATATACCAGTTTTCCCTTTCCGAAATCATCTTCAATATAATTGTGAAGATGGCCCAATGCATAATAGTCAAAGTTATCTGGCAAATCACCTATTTCCAGTTCATAGTTAACATTTATGTATTTGTCTATTCCCTGATGGAGAACTAAAATTGATTTATCATAGTTTTCAGCTTTTAAGGACAAATTGGCTAATGCACTCTTAAGTTTTTTATCTTCTGAAGGTCTGATGTGAGGTATTCCTCCAATGAAAACCCCGTCATGAATATAATAGCTGTTAATGAGGCTTATTACCTTAAGACCAAATTTCTTAAAGAGAACTTGAGGAGGAATTGCTGCCTTACTTAAAAGAGAGTCATGGTTTCCTACGATTGCATACATTGGAATTCCAGCACCCTTTAATCTTAATAAACCTTTTTGAAAAGTCAGAAGTGCTTTAGGTGATGGTTTTGCAGTTTCAAACAAATCACCTGAATGTATTACAAAATCAACATCTTCTTCGATTATTTTATCTATAATTTTATCAAATACTTCATATAGGTCGTTTTCACGTTCTTGAAGACCGTATTGTCTAAAACCTAAATGAGAATCCGCTAAATGTGCAAATTTCATTATAATTACCTTTAATATTTTATATAATCAATGAACACTTTTTAAAATTATTCAATAATTAAGTTAATATATATCGTGTGAATTATTTAATTGTTTGGAAGCTAATAATCATACCCCAAATTCAACAAGTCTTCCTCCTGTTCTTCCAGCTCCCTTTCACTTTCCATTTTATATTTCGCTATCTCACCAATGACGTCAATGTCACCACCATATCTTCTTCCCTTAAACTCGTCGATTTTAACTAGGGTAGGAACTTTTGTCATCAAACCTAGAAGGATAGCTTCCCCAACGTTTAATGAAGGTAGCTGCTTGACCAAGTCTTCAGACAGGCTTTCACTTGCTGATTGAACATGCCTTTGGTCATCAGGTTCCACAAGTCTTAGGATGATCATGTTGTTCATTTGTGACAATGCGTCCTGATCCACGGTTTTAGGTGACTGGCTAACCAGACAAAGGCCAAGTCCGAACTTACGCCCCTCACGTGCCACCCTCTGAATCCAAAACTTGGAATCTGATTCTCTTCTTTTTGGAGCCAGTATGTGTGCCTCTTCAAGAATGAAGAATACTGGGAATTCTAGAACCATGTTTGAACTTTTGTTAAAGTAGTTTTTACGGCGTTGCAATGGATTTCTCAAGATATGGCTTACAAGAACTTCTGCAGCATATTCATCGGTCTGGCTCAAATCAAGAACGTTTGCCTTACCTATCTGAATATTGCTTAAAATGTTACCTCTATTTGTGTTGAAGAGGTTGGAGTATTTCTCAATCAAATCATCAATCTTGTTTAGAACTCCCAGAATATCATTTTTCTCACTGGCACCCTTCTCATCGTCATTATACATTACAGTCAGAACATCCTTTATAATCTTTAAGAAGTCATTTGTGATGGCTCCACCTTCCTCTATGAGGCTGTTTGCCTTTTTGAATGCTTGTCTAAAATATCTTTCCTGTTTGAATGCGTTGTTTGGGATATTTGCAAGCTTTTTGATTTCATTAAAGGACATATACAGTGGGTTGATAGATGGTTGAATTACATTCACTTCCCCGTTTTTAAATTCAGCATCCTTGTATTCCCCATGCATATCAAAAACAAAAACAGGAATGCTGTAGTCAAGCATCCCGTCAATTAGAACTGAAACAGTATTTGACTTTCCCGCACCAGTCATTGCCAGAACCGCAAGGTGTCTTGTTAAAATGGAGTTTGCATTCACTTCAACATCAATATCATTTTGATTTATCAGAGATCCTAGCTTTAGAGGGTTTTTGACCTTGAAGACTTCCTTCAGTATTTCCCTATCTGCAAGCTCAACAGGAGTTCCAGGCATTGCAGGAGTTCTTGGAAGCTTCAGATTGTCGTTGATGTCTCCAAGTATCCTTACCTTTCCTTTGATATATGATTCGTTACCTTCAATCTTTGCAATCATGTCAACTGTATCAAAGCTATTGATATCCTCCCCTAAGGAGACATTTCCACGAATCATTGTCTCAATCATTCCCAAAACCTGCTTTCCATCGNNTTTGGGCATTACATTTGATATAAAACTAACTTCTGTAGGTGTTGTCTCACCAATACATCTTCCTATTATCATACAAACACTCCTATCTTAACATTTCACGACCAATCTTTTCCCTTAGGTTAATTATGGAAGTCAAGATTTCCATATTTTTTGTTGAAATTACCACATCATTGTGTGCTTTTTTAAGCAAATACGGATAACCTTCACTTGAATACTTTTTAATCTTTTTAATTACTTCCAAAATCTCCTTTTTAGAAGCCTCATAAGGCAATTCCACCTTCAATACATTCCTGTTGTCCTCAAGCCTCAAATAGAAAATAGTAAAGACCAAGTTTTTAAAGAACTCATTTTCAACCAAAAAGTTGTATTTAACCTCATCTGAGACTTTTTTATAAATAATCTTAGACATCCCTGCCTTCTTAGTGTACTTGTCAAAAATAGAAATGTCCGGAATATTACTGTTGAAGATGTCTCTGTTTGTTGAGGTTTTCGAGATGGCAATAATTTTCTCCTTATTGTTAAATAGCTCTTTTAAAAGAAGCAACTGTTCAATGGAGGTCAGGAACATCTTGTAGTCCATGATATTATTTTTGTAGAATTTATCAATTATTTTGGGAGCTTCCAGTTTGGAGTTGAAAAGCATTGTCTTTTCCTTAAGCTCATCTAGACCCCCATTCAATATTTCCTCACGGGTTTTCCTATTCNNACGCCTCACGGGTTTTCCTATCAATGTTGATGCCCATCGGGAATGGCCTTATCAGGTCTCCCAGAAGTGACCCGTCAACCATATAATAATCTATATCAAAATACTGAAGTGTCTTGACTGCACTTTTGGTTTCAAGAACACTCATGTAAAGCCTAAGCAAATCATCTAGAAATGGGCTGTGTTCAATTGTATCGATTATGGAATCATCCATTGTTTGAAAGTCACCGTCAAAAATAACTGATTCTGCACCTACGGCATAAAATG
>DAII01000017.1:11515-12425 GCA_002496065.1 Methanobrevibacter sp. UBA586 | reverse complement strand
AACATTTTAGAAATAATTCCCGTATCATCAATATCTGGAAGAATCTCCTTAATAATACCTCTTTTTTTAGCTGCTTCTAAATATAATGAGTTTAACATAATAAAACCTTTACTATTTATTATGATTAATATTATTAATAAAAAAAGTAGTAAGAGTGATTGTAAAGANNATGCTTTTCTAATAGCTGAAGTCAATTCAAATATTTTTGCCTTGATATCATCGGTTTCCTCTACAACAGTACCAGTAACAATAATATCTCCACCTGCCTTTGCAGCAGTGTAGGCAGCTTCAGCATCTCTTATTCCTCCACCGACAACAACAATCATGTCATCAGTGGCTCTTTTAATGTAAGCAACCATTTCAGGAGGAATAGGTTTGTCGGCACCGGAACCTGCCTCTATGTAAAAGAACCTTTGTCCTAAACATTCTGAGGCCATTGCGTATGCCGCAGGTATTTTTGGTTTGTCCCTAGGAACAAGCTTGGCATCTCCAACCCAGCCAACGGTTCCGCCAGGTTCTGCAACCATGTAACCCATAGGTAGAATTTCGATTCCTGACTTTTTAACAGCCATGGATCCTAATGCTTGTGCTCCGATAATCCAGTAAGGATTGTTGGAATTTAAATAGCTCATGAAAAAGATTGCATCAGCATATTTGCTTACACTACTTGTGTTTCCAGGGAAAATAATAATCGGAACTTCAATGTTTTCAGACAATATCTTACAAGTAGAATCAACATCCTCATTGTTTACAGTGGATCCTCCAATCATAATTCCATCACAANNTTCAGTTCCTGCTTCAATTGCCAATTGTGCAATGTTTAAGGCTTCCTCCGGAGTCTGTTCATCAGGATCTATAAGTGTAAAATGAATTTTTCTAGTTTTTAATATATCTTTTATATGTTTTTCAA
>DAII01000017.1:11231-11505 GCA_002496065.1 Methanobrevibacter sp. UBA586 | reverse complement strand
AATCATCAACTGAAATTAAATTTTGGGAAAAAAAGAAAAAAATAAAGTGTAAGAGAATAAATCTATCCTCTTGGTTCTTTTGCTTTGTATCTTAAACCTTTGTAACCACATTTTCTGCAAGTAGTTGCACTAGCAGGGTTACGAGCATTACATTTTAAGCAAATTTTAACATTAAACATTCTGTTTTCAGCTTCTTCAAATCTTGCCATAGGTAACTCCTCCTTATAAATATTAAAAATAAATTAAATTAGTTAAAAATCGTTATAATAAAATC
>DAII01000017.1:9981-11209 GCA_002496065.1 Methanobrevibacter sp. UBA586 | reverse complement strand
ACTATATAAACTTTTAGCAAAACCACATTATTTTTTAGATTCTAAGAAATTATTCTGAATTTCTACCACTTCCTCACTTGTATCGACCTCACTGTAGGCCTCAAGAAGCTCATGGTTCAACTCTAAAAATGTGTGACCCCACTTGAAACCCTGAAGCATCTCTTGAGCCTCCTGCTTAAACCTATTAATGTATAGGGTAGCTGCAATGGCCTCAACAGTAGACAGTATGCAAGGTTTTCCGTAGTTGACTGGGTTTGTAGCTATCAAAAAAGGAAGTGACCTGTGGTATTTGGAAAGAGAAAAGAACTTTTTGGACTTTGAAACCTCATTCCAAGAACAGTCAAGCCCTACTATTCCCCTTCTGGATAAGTATCTGTGATCCTCATATGAAACAGCCTTTTCTGCAAACGGATTCAAAACAATCGCACCTGACGGAATGTGGTTTATGTTATAGACTATTCTGCATTTACCTAACCTTTCCATCTTTATGGTTGTGCATTTCTTCCTGTCGCATTCATCTGCATGAAAAACTGTAATGTTCATATTATCCTCCTGCCAATGCCTGAATACCTGTCTGGTTTCCTTTCTTGGCTTCCTTGATTAGTGCAGCCTGTTGATTCAATGTATTATCGTCAATGCCCAATAGAGAGCTCAATGAAGGAGCATCATCATTGTGTTTCAAGGTCATTGATTCCAATAGGGGTTCCACATAATCCTTAAATGCATCACAGAAGACGCTGTCAGAAACCTTGATGTTAGTCTCGTTGTTGAAGATTACATAGACAAGGTAGGTCTGGTTGTTCTTGTTTGCCACACACATGAAAACCTGCAATGTCTTGTTTGAAGTTTCATTGCCTATCTGAGTGGCTCCCTGTGCAGTGTAGATGTCCCACTGCTGATCGTTGTAGGTTCTGTGTTCTGGACCTTTCATACCCTGAAGGGTGTACAAATCAACTAAAAAAGATGCGTTTTTGACTGTGGACATATTGTATTCTATGTNNATCAACTCCCCACTTGTCTGTGTTGTTGACTACCTTAACGTTTCCAACAAACTCTCCAGAGGTGAAATTGTTGTCAAATGATGTTTCCACCTCATTTCCGTTTAAAATACCTGAGAAAAATACGGCTGCACCTGCAATTACCGCTATTACAACAATAATTACGACAGCCAATATGATTTTTTTATTCTTATCCATTTTTAAAACTCCCATAGGTAATATGAGAATAG
>DAII01000017.1:8830-9971 GCA_002496065.1 Methanobrevibacter sp. UBA586 | reverse complement strand
TATCAAAAAAATCAAAATAATAATAAAATATTTTAATAAACAACTACAAAATTTAGATAAATAACACGAATTAGGGAATTTTATGAAAAAAAGAAGCATATACAAAATTCTGCTATTGATATTGATAGTAGTTTTAATAGTAAATACTGCACTTATTATTTTAAATAACTCCCCACAAAGTGAACAAACTATAATTGGTAACAATACCAATGGGACAGTGTATAAGATAACTACCGGAAATCTTAATTCAAACGAAACTGCCGTTTTGATTCTTGGAGTTCACCCAAGAGAATATGAGATTCACGAAGTAACAAACAAGACAATAGCTAACATAACCGGCTCTGACGATACAAATAACCTTACCAAAAAATTTGTAGTCTACTATGTTGTTACAGATGACAACATCACCTCCAGGGAGGACACCAGACATGCCGGAGAGGAATTAGCTAACAAATTTATAGTTCCGGACATTAAAAATGAAAATCCATTCGTTGTAGTGGACATTCATGAAATTGACGGATATTACGAATATTCAAATTTCATCTATTCAATTTCAGACAATAACCAGTCACAAGAGTATGCTGAGGAAATATCCAAGGAGATTAGTGTTAAGAACTTCAACTTCACTGAGGGAACAAGTCCCGAACTGGTAACAAAGCCTATTGCAGAACAGGGCTTCAATACCTTGTTGTTTGAAACAGCTATTACAAACAAGATAGATGAAAAGCAGAACATATCCAAAAAACTAATCTATGCAATTGACGGTTTAATTCCATAAGGTGTTTAAAATGAACAATAAGGTTAGAGGAATACTAATCGGCAGAATGCAACCGGTTCATAATGGTCATATTCAGATAATCAAAAAGATACTTGAAGATGTTGATGAAATCATAATCGGTATCGGAAGTGCCCANNTCCATTTACTGCAGGGGAACGTGTGATGATGCTTACACAAGCTCTAGCGGAACATAGTATAGATCCAAAAAGATATTATGTCATTCCAATGGAGGATCTTAATTTCAATGCAATCTGGACGGCTCATGTCAAGATGATGACTCCTCCATTTTCCAAGGTCTATTCAGGCAATCCTCTTGTGAAGCAGCTATTTATGGAAAGTGGATATGAAATAAGAACCCCTCCA
>DAII01000017.1:2199-8819 GCA_002496065.1 Methanobrevibacter sp. UBA586 | reverse complement strand
AATGATGAAAACTGGAAGAAATTGGTTCCAAAATCTACAGTTAGGATTATTGATGAAATCAATGGTGTTGAAAGACTTAAAAATTTAAATAAAAAAGAAATAAGTGATATATAGTGATAATATGGTTGTAAAAATTATTGAAAACAAAGAAGAGAAAATTGAAATGGCTGATTTGATAGCTGATTTGAAGAACNNTGGTTGATTATTCAGGAGCCATCTTTACATTTGAAGGAATTGTACGTGGTAAGGAAGATGACATGAACCTTAAAAAGCTAATCCTATCTACACCGGACATTGAAAAGACCACCGAAGAGATTGAAAGAATAGTTGAGTCAGCTAAAATAAAATATAATGTTTTTGATATATCTGTCATCCATCATGTCGGTGAATTTTATACTGGAGACAGCTTATTTTTAGTAGCAGTCCTTGGAAACCATAGAGGAGAAACACTTGATGCATTAAAAGAGGTTATAGAAAGAGTTAAATTTGATGTTGACTTCATGAAAGAAGAGATTTCTGACAATGGTACCAAAACCATTATGGCAGGAGGATAGCTAATGGATATCTCTCCTACAATTTCATTTTTTATAAAAATTCTATTTCTATTTGGAATTGTTTATTCCGTCGTAAAACACCTGAAACTTATTGTTATAATACTTGTTTTGATTTTTGCAGTTCTCATGTTCCAGAGCTATTTCAACATTAGCATTATTGAGATTATGAGAAATATAATGAGTTCCTATTAAAAAAAGAAAAAATTATTGGAAAATGATTATTTTCNNNNTTTTACATCGTCACCTTCTTTAAGACCTAACTTTTCAGCTGATTCTTTAGTAATTACAGCAGTAATGGTATTAGGGTCTTCTACTTCGATTTTAATACTAGCAGTTATCATACCAAGGTTTACTTCAGTTACTTTACCGTTTAATTGATTTCTTGCACTTAATTCCATAATTTATACCTCCGTATACAATAATAACAATATAACACATCGTATATAAATTTAACTATTATTCTCTAATAATTTAAAGTTTGCCCTATCAATCTGATTTAAAATTCATATAGACAATGTTAATAAGGATAAGAAATAGAAATTAAACTATGACAAAAATAGAAATGGAACAACTTGGAATAATAAAAACTCCATTTGACAGCATTGAAGGAATGCCAATTCAACCGACCGGAGCGGTAGGAGTAAAAGGAACAATAGAAGTTGATGAAAAATATTCGAAAGGACTGAAGGATCTTGAAGGATTCTCACATCTCAATTTACTCTATTTATTGCATAAGGTAGATGGATACAAACTAGAAGTCAAGCCATTTCTCGATAACGATACCCACGGGGTCTTTGCAACCAGATCACCGAAAAGACCAAACCGTATCGGATCTTCAATAGTGAAACTGGATAGTGTTGATGGAAATGTTGTTCATATCAGTAATGTGGACATTCTTAACGGAACACCATTGCTTGACATAAAACCACACGTTCCCCATCTCTATGAGGATACCATAAACGACTTGAAAATAGGTTGGTTTGAAAAAAAGCATCAAAATGCAAAAACCACCAAATCAGACGATAGGTTCAAATAACCTACAAAACTCTTTTTTTATAAATTACCGATTTCATCTTCATCAATCAAATGTGCCTCTAGCTTTTCTCTGATGTCATCAGGAATCGGTACTGATTTTTGATTTAAAAAGTCGAAATGCACCAAAACGGCCTTTCCCAAAGCCTTGAGTTCATCGTTCTGCCATGCCTCATGACCTATGGTAAATGAGCTGTTTCCTATCTGGGTAATATAGGTTCTAATTTCCACTTCCCCATCAAAGAACATCTGTCCCACATAATCGTATTCGGTACGGACAAGAAGNNAGTTCAGACAAAGGTCAGGTGTAAAATATCTGAAAATCTCATTTCTTCCTGTTTCAAACCAGACTCCAAGTACATTGTTGTTTACATGTCTTAATCCGTCAATATCTCCAAATCTCGGTGTAACATTTATCTTAAACATAATATCTACCATAATATAATTTAAATATGAAAAAATAAAGGTGAAAGAATCACCTAAAAACAAGCTATAAATTATTAATTGCTTCAACGATTAAATCAATAGTTGANNTACTGCAAACACTTACTGTAGTGTGGATATATCTTGTTGGAACTGAGAGAACTCCTGTTGGAATTCCTTCCCTTGTAAGATGAATAGCTGTTCCATCAGTTGTTCCGCCATCACTGACTTCCAATTGATAATCGATTTCTTTTTCGTCCCCTGCCTTAATCAGCATGTCCTTGATTGACTTTTGAGTGATGATTCCACGTCCGCTTGCGTCAATCAAAATAATTGCAGGACCTTTGCCTATTACAGCAGGTGCCTCATCAGGCTTGATTCCTGGATGATCTCCTGAGAGGGTAACGTCTAATGCAATGGCCATGTCTGGGTTTAGTCTGTATGATGAGGTTTTAGCTCCCTTAAGACCTACTTCTTCCTGTACGGTACCTACACCGTAGACTGTAGCTCTTGTATCCACTCTTTTTAAAACTTCCATCATTACATAACAGCCAACACGATTGTCTAAGGCTTTTCCCATTATCAAGTCATTAGGAAACTCTTCATACCATGATTTGAAAGTAATCGGATCTCCAATGCATACCATTGATTCAGCGTCTTCCTTGTCCTTTGCACCGATATCAATAAACATATCTTCAGAAGACACTACCTTGTTCCTCTCTTCAGGTTTTGTGACGTGAGGTGGCTTTGAACCAATTACACCAACATGGTCTCCGTTTGCAGCGTGGATGGTTACGGTCTGGTTCATAAGCATCTGATCGTTGATTCCTCCGATTTTTGAGAATCTGATATAACCCTTATCGTCAATGTATCTTACCATCAATCCGATTTCGTCCATATGAGAAGCAAGCATTATAGTAGGTGCCTTCTTATTTTCACCTTTTTTGGTAGCTATGATGTTTCCCATACTGTCCTTTTCAATAGAGTCAACTGAATCCTTCAATTCCCTTTCGATAATGTCTGCAATTTTTTCTTCAAAACCGGAAATTCCCGGAGTTAAAGAAAGTTCTTTCATTAAATCCATACTTTATCACCTACTATCAATTTAAATTACTAGTTAATATATGTTTTTTAAGATATNNAAAGATGTAATCATCCATCACATAACCCTCTCCAATATCCGTAACAACAATGTCTGTGATTTTGAACCCTTTAGCTAGGTAAACCTCAATTGCTTGGGTGTTGTGCTTGTTTACTGTAAGGTATACTGAGTTCTTGGCCAATCTACGGCCCTCATCAAAGACTCTTTGAAGCATCTGTGAAGCTATTCCCTTTCCTCTGTAATCGCTGTGAAGGTATAGTTTGCTTAAAAACAGCCTAGAANNCTTAACTCCAATATAGCCACAAAGGTCATCTTCCAAGAAAACTCCAAAATAAGTGTAATTATCGTTTTTCACCTGATTTTCCATAGCCTCTAATGACTGGAACCGTTCCACCATATAATCTATCTGGCCTTGGGTGATTATATCCACGAAACATTCGTTCCAGATTTCATGTGCCAGATTAGCTATTTCAACCAAATCGTCGTGACTTTCCGCATTTACAATATCTATTGCCATAATAATCCTTAAAAAGAAAAAAATAGAAATCTGATTTCTATTTGTCTGATAATGCCTTGAAACCAATAGGAACTGTACTGTATTTGGTTCCTGCTGCAGATACCACATCCTGAACTCTTGAGGTTAGGAATGATTGTGGCCTCCATGGTGCATCCTTGTCCTGCCTTACGATTGATACTTCATCAACAATCTCATTTTCAAGCAGGTAAATTAAAAGTGCTGATACCACACCACCATCTTGACCTATGATTGATTCTGCCTTTACTGATAGGAGTTCAATGTAATCTCCCAATGGTTTTTCGTCAATGTCTTTGTCAAATATCTCTTCACTTACAAAGGTTCTAGGACATGCGAAGTAACATGCATGGCAGTCCTCATCACATTCTTTGGTAGCTACAGGTTTTCTGCGGTTTATCTGGATGGAATCAATAGGACATACGTATTCGCATGCACCGCAAAGCACACATGCACCTACACTGATGACATCGCTTTCAAGGTTTTTGAATTGGCAGATAAGTGCTTCCTCTNNATCATCATCAGTCATGTATCTTTTGGATAGAACAGGACGTGCAATAGCTTCCCTTTTCCTAATGGTTTGAGTGTTGTCGGTTATTTTTTTACTTGCCACGTTCATGAGGATTTTTTCTCCTTTTTCATCTAGCTTTTCAGCCTTGATGTATCCCTTTTTAATGGCTTCACTGACAACTTTCTTTCCCTTTTCTGTTCTTACGATTACTGTGGAATGTCCTTCGGGAGATCCCACTGAACCTACAGAGACATCGGAAGCGTCGGAAGTAAAATCAGTACAAATATGACAGTTTTTACGTGTAAACAATTCTGCCTCAGCAATAGGTATCTTGAAAGTGGAACCATCCATTAGGTAAGCTATAAAGTACCCTTTATCTATTCTGAACTCCTTAACCTCAAATAATTTGATTCCATTTTCTTCCAAAAACCTTTCAAGATAGGAGTATGAGAAATTCTCCATACAGAATAATCCTAATTTAAATTCAATGTCGGANNTTTGTTAATTTTTGTTGCAGCCAGTATCTGGCATGGTGTACCAACTAACGCTATTTTCTTACTGCTCATATGTTCACCTCTTTTACCTCTAAATAAAATGAATAAGATTAATATTAATATAATTTATATTTCCCATTTAATTTAAAGTTTACTAAAATATAAACATATTATCAAATTATTAAATAAATAGCTAAAAATGTTTAAAATTGAATAGTAAAATAAGAAAATTATTAAACATTGTATAAAAATTTAATAATTAATTAGGTTGTTGGCAATTGTTTTCCGATTTAGATACGATATTGTTTATTATAAAAAAATCCTCATTCCAGTATGAATTTGAACCAATCTCTTACCTAAAACCTCCCCAAGCCATTTTAATGCCACATTGCCTGTACAGTGGCCTGTAAAAAATGTAGCATCACAGGATTTCAAAAGAAGCTCCCCCAATTGCCTAACCTCATCATGGGAAAAACNNAAAATTGCAACTGTCAACTCCATCCTTTCCCATAAGGTGAAACCCTCCAAAAAAGGCCATAATGTCCTCTCCTGGGAAAAACTCCCTTATCTCATCAAGAATATTTTCAACCCCACCATGAGAACAGCTATTGAAGACATACAGACCATCCTCCTCCCTAAATACAATGGATTGCTCATGGGAAAAGTCATCTAATTCAAACTCACCGTCAAAAAGAGCATACATATTTGCCCTTTGCCCCCGTGAAACCAGATTTTCGGTAGTATGGGGACATATAAAGACATCCTCACCGATTTCCTCAAATCCATCAACAAAAATAAATCTATCGAAATAGCTATCAAGAAGNNCCCAATATATTTCTCTCTGGAATCGACAATCTTGTAATAGTCCTTTCTGCGACACTCCTCCTGCAGATACACCTTGGCTGAAGAATTTATTTTAAAGAAGTCCTCAAAGCCACCAGAATGATCATAATGTCCATGAGAGAGAAATGCACAGTCAACCTCTGAAAGGTCAATTCCCAACCTCCGAGCATTTTTCAGATAAAGACCTGATTTTCCAGTATCTATCAGATAATCTAATCCATTATGCCTAATGAAAAAACTCAAACCGTGTTCTCCTTNNCCTTCAAAATCATCTGGAGAGGTATTTTCTACAAGAACCGTCACTTCCATTATATCACCATCATATTCTATTTTTAGGTTCAATCTATTAAAATAAGAGGTTAATTAAGGCTGTAATAAACATAATATTTAAATAATAGAATAAGACCATTTAAAAATGGTGATATATATGTTATTCGAAAAAATTTCAAAAATATATTTTAGTCCATCAAGTACAACCAAAGAAATTACAAACAAAATAGCTGACAACTTTGAGGGAACCTATGAAATATACGACCTGTTAAACTACGAAAAAGATAAGGAACCAAGAAGATTTGGTGACGATGAACTTGTTGTAGTGGGTATGCCTGTATTTGCTGGAAGAATCCCAAAAATAGCTAGAGAAAAATTAGAAAAATTTAAATCTGATGGAACTCCAACCATTGCATTCGTAAACATTGGAAATGCTGATATTGGAGACTCATTACTAGAATTAACCGATATTCTTAAAGATAATGGATTTAACGTAATTGGAGCTGCAGTATTTGTAAGTCAACACTCTATCTTCAACAATGTGGCCAAAGGCAGACCAGATGAAAAAGACTTAGAAAAAATCAAAGAATTTGCAGACAAGTGCAGTGGAAGAATCGATACCAAAGGAGATGTAAAAGTACCTGGAAACAAACCTTATAAAGAATATGCAGTCGTCCCATTCAAAGCAGGCTGTGACGAAACACTCTGTACATTCTGTTATGACTGTGTTTCAGCATGTCCTCAAGGAGCTATTCCTGAAGATGACCCTGTAATTACCGATGAAGACAAATGTGACGGATGTTCCGCATGTATCTACATCTGTCCGGAAGATGCAAGATCATATGTCAACGATGACTTT
>DAII01000017.1:2006-2160 GCA_002496065.1 Methanobrevibacter sp. UBA586 | reverse complement strand
TTTTTTTATTTTTTACAATCTATTTTTAGCAATGTTTCTTACGTATTCAACCTCATCTGTGTTTGCAATCTCTTCCAAGACCTTCCTGTTGGAAATTCCTTTTGTAGCAGCTTCACGAATTCTCCATGAAGTATCGTGTTTTGCCACATCAATC
>DAII01000017.1:0-1923 GCA_002496065.1 Methanobrevibacter sp. UBA586 | reverse complement strand
ATCCAAATCCTCATTTTGCCTGATAATCTTAATCAGAACGCTCAAATCATCAACGTTTTCTAGTGCCAGTTTTCTGATGTTCATGATAGCTGCGTTGTTCAATACACTTATGAGAAGGTGTTCTGATTCAACATTCCTTAAAGCCTCTCTTGATATGTCCTCATCCTTGCTTCTGATAGCTATTTCCGCAAAGAGCTCCTCGTTGTCGATGTTTGGATTTGTAAGAGCGTGTTTTCTTACAATCTTGTCATCATCATGTAATACACNNCAATGTCAAATAATGTTGCCCTGTTAGTTATTTCGTTTACCGCATGTTGGCGAACAAACCTATCACTATCTTTCTTTGCGATAAATGCAAGGACATTCTGGTTGGTGATTTTCTTGACCGCTTCCACTCTTACTATCTTATCGCTATCATTAGTAGCTATTGTTTCAAGCAATCCCCCATCATCAATTCTTTTAATCAAGTCAAGCCTTACATCGGCCTTTGATGCGTTCAATGCAATGTCTTCAAGTAACTTATAATCCTTAATCTTTTGAAGAATCTTGATTCTTAACTTTGCGTTCTGCTCCTCCTTGACAATGTCTGCAAGAACCCTAGCATCATCAATCTTGTCGATAGCTACGCTTTTAACCTTTTCATCTGTTTCTTCAAACATCAGTTCTCTAAGAACATCCACATCCATCTTATTAATTTTTTCAAGAGCTCCTACTCTAATTTGGCGATCCCTAGAATTTAAAGCCAAATCTTCAANNTATCTTATCCAAAGCAGCTCGCCTGTATTTTTTGTCAATGGCCTTAATGGCAATTTCTGCTAATGTCTCATTGTCCTCAATCTTGTCAAAAATTTCATCTATCGCTGGGGATTTTTTTCTGTTGATTACGATTTGGGATATGGATTTATTGTTTTCACCTAACCTTTCATATGCAAAGCTTCTGACATCATAGAATTCAGCGTTTCTGGAAGCGTCCTTCAGTAAAACTACATCATCGATTTTGCTAATGGCCAATANNCAATAAACGTATTGCCCTATCCTTAACCGTTTTTGCTATATCCAACAGAACAAACTGATCAGTAATGTCATTTGTGGCCTTTGCCCTTGCATTACGGTCCTTGTGAGTCATTGCAATCTCTTTTAGAAGCAATTGGTCCTCACTGGATTCATGATTAATGTCCTCCAGATTCTCATCAACTTTTATAACTTTATTCTTCTTTTTAAATCTGTCAAAAAGACCCATCTAACCACCGTTTACCTCTCCATACATTTTCATTAGGAAACTAGCTAAAGAAACAATATCCTGCCTATTATGGCTTACAATAGGAACCAACGGTCCAACATTTCCATCCTCCAAATAAGTATTGTAATAGCTTGGAATGTATTGACCTGGAACGTCCCCTTCCCTTTCAATTCCAAACATTTCCCTTTCTATTGTCTGGAGCTGACAGTTTGGAAGTTTGTCCTCCCATAGTTTTCTTGCATAATACAACAGGTCAAAATGAGGTAAGTCCAGATCTTCATCAGACATTCTGTGATAATTTAAACGATTTTTAATAAATGGAACATCGAAATATTTTCCATTGAATGTCACATATGCGGAATTTTCATCCAAATGTGATTTGAATGCTTCCAATGCAGCAGGCTCCTCCTCAAAATCCCTTACAAGATATTGGGTTGACCTTATGTTCTTACCCTTTATTTCAGCTACCCCTATAAGAATAATCGGAACATTTGACAGACCCATGGTTTCAATGTCCATGAATTTGAAGTCACCAAGATCAAACAGGCTGGCACATTTCAGAAGGTTTGACTTGCACTCATCACTATACATGTTCTTTTTAACCATTTCAATCAAATCAGAACAGTTTAGGTTTTCAATTGATTCTATTGTTTCAGATGCTCTGTCACAATAAGTATTATGCT
>DAII01000048.1:17504-20646 GCA_002496065.1 Methanobrevibacter sp. UBA586 | reverse complement strand
CGGCATTATCCTTTTCACATTGGATTTCTGTATGGCAGTCTCCGATGAATTTCTGATAGTGGGCATCACTGGATCCAAGACCTGGAATATTTTCCCTTACTGATAGTTTTTTAGCCTTTCCGTTACAGTAACCCAATATGAATCTGGCATTCTTCACTTCAATTGCATCAAAATTAAGTCTTTCGTCGGTTTTATATAGGAGTCCGTGTCGATAAAAACAATAAGGATGAGGCACTATGGCTATTCCACCTTGATCGTGTATTTTATCGATAGTTTCTGCTGGATGTAGGCCTTTTTCTATAAGCTCCTCGCAACCAAACCCTATGATGTGACCTTGGCTACTTGAAAGTTCAATTGAGGGTATGATAAGGAGGTCGGAATCATGTGACCTTGCAACCCTTGAACCCTCCACTGTATCATGGTCACTTATGGCTATTATGTCAATATCCCTTTTTTTGGCTACCTTTAAAATATCTTCAATTCTGGTATTGCAGTCATGGGAATAGCAACTGTGAATGTGGGGGTCTAGCTTATACATTTCAATCCTTTGTTAGATGTTCGTTAGTATTAATAAGTCCTATTGTTCCGGTCATCATCACATCTCCTCCTGGACAGGCATGATGCCAGTCAAGGCCGGAATCCTCAATCAGTTCACGTTTAGGACCACTTACTATAACTTTTTCAAGTTTGGATATTGGGTTCAATACATGTGCCCCATGACCGTGATCATCATAGATTTCCTTGTTTGTAATTGTACCGTTAGCTAATTTTGTTATATACTTGTTTAATGATTTTCCATCAAGATTGGAGGTATGGTGTTCAAACAGGCCTTGTATTTTCCCGTCTTCTATGGATGCTGCTGTGGTATGACCGTTCCCGATGTCTATTACAACATAGCTATTAAGGCCTTTAGCAATCTCATCATATTGCATCCCGGCTATTGATGCGAATTTGGTATCCATTATGAGAGGTTTCATTTCAATCCCCTCATCCTTCAATATCTTTTCAACGGATTTCATTCTGGAATAATAGTCAGGAACGTTGTCAATGAATCCGAATTCTTCAGGTTTTATAGGTTTGTCCAGTTTTTCCCTTATTTTTTCAAATCTGAAGTCTCTGTCTCCCATATTTTCATTGTAGCCGTGATCCTGTACTGCAATTGCTATTCTGTCAAAGTCAAAATCCAAATCATATTCTGTTATAACGCTGGAAAGTTTTTTAATATTGATATCTCCTAATGTGATTCTTGTATAACCTTCATAGGTTTCATTAGGGTCAGCTATTTTGATTCCAAATGATTTGACCTGTTCCAAATCATCTCTAATGGTTTTGGCACAGTGAGGTTCCATTACTACATTATAACCCTTTTCGATGTGTTCCAAAATTCTATTTTTCAGTTTTCCTCCACCCATTATTTCTCCTTGGAAATAAAGGTCATTTTCAGATTCTTCAATCAATTGGGCAATGTATAAGTGTGGAGATGGAAGAACTAACTTAATGGAGTTTTCAAATTCCTTTTCGGAATTGTATACTATTATATCCTGAGTTCCGGTTCCCACATCAATAGCTACGGTTTTCATATTTATTTGATTGTTTGTTATGTTAATTAATGATTTCTAATTAATTATAATGTACATTAATGTACAACAAAGCTTTAAATAATACATTAATTATATAATTCTACAAGGTGTATTAAATATGTCTGAGAATTATAGAATTAATTTAACAGCTGATGATGTCCCTAAAAATTGGTATAACATGCTCGCTGATTTGCCGGTAGAGTTACCAATGCCAAAAAACAGTGAAGGTAAAGATCAAATCGGGGATTTACAAAAAGCATTTACAAAGGCCGCTCTTGAACAGGAATTTGCATCTGAAAGATATATCAAGATTCCGAAGGAAGTAAGGGAATTATATATGCAAATGGGAAGGCCAAGTCCATTAGTAAGAGCTAGAAGACTGGATGNNATAAACACTCCTGCCAAAATCTATTTCAAAAGGGAAGATACTTCTCCAACAGGTTCCCACAAGCTAAACAGTGCAATTCCTCAAGTTTATTTTGCTAAAAAAGAGGGTGTTGAAAGATTAACCACTGAAACCGGTGCAGGACAATGGGGTACTGCTTTATCCCTTGCAGGTAATCTACTTGACGTTGATATTACTGTCTACATGGTTAAAGTATCATTCAACCAAAAGCCTGACAGAAAAAACATTATGAATATTTACAATGGTAATGTCTATGCATCCCCAAGTGAAAATACTAAAATCGGACGCCAAATACTTGAAGAAAATCCAGATCACCCTGGTTCTTTAGGAATTGCTATTTCCGAAGCAATGGAAGAGGCCTTGGAAAATGATGAGGTTAAATATTCACTGGGAAGTGTTTTAAATCATGTAATGCTTCACCAAACCATCATTGGTCAGGAAATCAAGACTCAATTGGAAATAGCTGAAGAAGAACCTGATGTAATGATTGCTTGTGCAGGTGGTGGAAGTAATTTGGCAGGTTCTTTATTCCCATTCATTAAAGACAAGATTAAAGGAAACTCAGACACAGAATTCATTGCAGTAGAACCTAGTGCTTGTCCTACCTTAACTCAAGGTAGCTATGAATATGATTTTGGAGATACAAACGGATTTACTCCTATGCTTAAAATGTTCACTTTAGGTCACGACTTCGTTGCTCCTTCAGTACATGCAGGAGGTTTAAGATACCACGGAATGTCACCAATTGTTTCATTACTTGCCAAAGAAGGCTATATTAACCCTACTACAGCACATCAAAGAGATGCATTCAATGCAGGAGTTACATTTGCAAGCTGTGAAGGTGTATTACCAGCTCCTGAAACTACTCATGCTATTAAAGTAGGTATTGATGAAGCATTGAAAGCTAAAGAAACTGGAGAGGAAAAAACAATTGTTGTTAATTTCTCCGGTCATGGAATGTTAGACTTAAAAGGATATGCAAGTTATTTAGATGGATCAATGTCCGATGCTAAATAATTTCCTTTATTATTTTTTTTTAATTTTTTTTTATTATAACTTATAACTTATATATTATTTGTTATTACTTATTTCTTAAAACTTATTCTTTATTTTTTATAACTTATAACGGTTTGATTGAACCTCTTATTGCTGCTCA
>DAII01000048.1:2791-17495 GCA_002496065.1 Methanobrevibacter sp. UBA586 | reverse complement strand
TTAAAACTTAAATATTAAAAGTTAGAAATTTTAAGTTAAACAGTCTAAATTAAAACTTAAATATTAAAAGTTAGAAATTTTAACTTATATGATTTAACTTAAATGTTATAGTTTAGAACTTATTTCTTTTAACTAAAAAGTTAGAAATTTTAAGTTATTTGTTTTAACTGAAAATTTATTTCTTTTAACTGAGAAGTTTTAACTTAGAATTAAAGGAGATTAATTAATGGGCGAAGTGATAGCTGTAATGAATCAAAAAGGAGGTTGTGGAAAGACAACAACCGTTGTAAATACTGCAACATCCCTAGCCGTAATGGGCAAATCTGTATTGATAGTTGATATGGATCCTCAAGCTAATGCAACAACTAGTTTTGGGTTATTAAAAACAGAATTGGAAAATACGATTTATGATGCTCTCGTTGGTAATATAAACGTTAAAAAAGCAACTATCCCAACATTTATTAAGAATCTGTTCATTATTCCAAGCAATGTATCCCTAAGTGGAGCTAGCGTTGAATTGAGCAATGAGGAAAATTATCATATTAAACTAAAAAATACACTGGCAGATGTTGTTCCATTATTTGATTATATATTCATTGATTTGCCTCCTTCATTAGGTGTTTTGACAGTTAACGCATTAGTTGCATCCGATAGCGTTTTAATACCAATTCAAGCGGAATACTATGCATTGGAAGGTGTAGCTGACTTGATTAATACCATTAATTTAGTGGAAACCAGACTTAGAAGCCCAACTCCTATTAAAGGAATTCTTTTAACTTTATACGATAAAAGAACAAGATTAAGTAGAGATGTTCATAAAGAGCTTAAAAATTACTTCTCAGACAATAATTTATTATTTAAAACAATAATTCCAAGAAATATTAAATTAGCTGAAGCTCCAAGTCATGGAAAACCTTGTCTGATTCATGATCCTGACAGTACAGGTACCAAGGCCTATTTGAGCTTGGCTAGGGAAATCATAAAAAAAGATGAGTTGTGAGAATAATGGCTAAAAAGAAACAATCTGGATTGGGAAAGGGGCTAGATTCACTAATCCCAGATTTTTACAATGAAGATTTTGACAGTAATAATTCATTGTCTTTGGAAGACATGCTTAATGAAGAGGATGATATAGGTGCTCTTTTGGATGAAACATCTGATAAAGAGGATATAATTGAGGAAGACATTGAATCTATTGAAACTGAAGAGGAAGTAATTGATGAAGAAGAATCTTCCAATGAGATAGAAGAGGACAATTCAGTTGAAGAAATTGAAACCGAAGAAGAATCTGTCCCTGATGAAGAGACTGTTGATGAAGAAAAGGAAAACACTGAAGATACAGTCGAAGAAATAATTGTCGAAACAATTGTCGAGGATGCAGTTGAAGATGTTGAAGACAACGAAGATGAATTTCAAGAGAATGAATTTCCTGAAGATGAAGTTGTCGAGGAAGAGATTGAATTAACTGAAAAAGAAATCAAAAACATTGAGGAAGTCAAAGAGATTGTCGAGAAAAATCCAAGAATTACCTTATGGTCTGCCCAATCTGCAGCTGTATTTAGATATTTACGTAAGACAGAACCAGAGTTCAGTATAAGTAAGGAAGCTTCAATACTGATAGAAGATGCGGTTCGTGAAAAATATCCAAATATCTGGAAACTTTTTGATGAAAATTAAAAATTATCAAGACCAGATTGATATTCTCCCTTTATCTTAATATAAGGTTCAGCCCTATTTACAGCCACCCCAAGCTTTCTTAAATCTTCTTTACTTGAGAACGGTTGTTTTTTTCTTATATTGATTATTTTTCTAGCTGATTTTGTCCCGATTCCAGGAACTCTTATGAGTTCTGTAAAAGGTGACTTATTTATTTCTACAGGAAATATATCCATTTTTTTTGCAGCTAAGATTTTCGGATCTTCGCTCAACTCCAACCTATCGTCATTGTCAAAGACAAGTTCTTTTACATTATATCTATAGCTGTTAATCAGACTGTCTGCATTGTATAACTTGTTTGTCCTGCCTACATCACATGCTTCCCTATTTTTAAATTCAGTGCCTTCTACTGGAGAAAATGCGGAGAAATATGTACGCTTCAAATCTGATTTTTTATAGATTTTACTCATTCTGGTAAGTATTTCCTTGTCCGTTTCATTGTTTGCACCTACGATTAGCTGGGTTGTATGTGTAGAATTTGGATAGGTGCTTTTATGTTTTCCAATAGAATTAATCCAATTTAAACGTTTCAGTATATCCTTATTGTAATCTTTTGTAGAGGACAATTCGGCCAAACCACTTGAGGTGGCAGCTTCAATGTTTATACTGACTCTATTTGCCAAGCTCATGGCACGTTTAATAGAATCTCTGGAAGCTCCTGGAACAATTTTCAGATGAATATAATCATTGTAACTATAGTTTTTCCTAAGGATTCTAATGGTTTCTATTGTCTTTTCCATGGTGGTGTCCTCATCCACATCAATGCCGGAACTTAAAAACAATCCGTTTACAAGGCCTTTGTTGTAATAGTCAAGAAAAACTCTGGCCAATAAATCGGGCTCAAGTTCAAGTCTTGTAAAGTTCCTTTTTGACTGGTTTATACAATATTTGCAGTCATTTTTACATTTGTTTGTAAGTAAAGTTTTAAAAAGTGGAATTTCACAGCCGTTTGCACCGGTTGCATGATATATTCCAGGTAGGTTCTTTTGGGAGCTTTTTTGATGATTTACATAATCACATAAATCATATTGGGCGGAATCCGTAAGAACTTTCATTTTTTCTAAAACTGACATAGTAGATATTATATTAATTTTACTTAAATAATCTTGTGAGTGAGCACATGTCAATAAATATTTTAATATTATAAAAACTAAAATAATATTAATGTTAACCATAAATCAATGCTATTTAGATTTTGTTAAAAAAATCCTCAATGATGGAAAGGAAACATATAAGGATAGCAATCATCATTTAAAGGAAAATCTGGGGAATTATTATTTTATTGATGATCCTTTAAATTTAAAATTCAAGGCAAAGTATCAAAATATGACTCCCTCTATGATGCTTGACATGATAAAATCAGGAAAGTTTGACATGGAAGGCTGTCCAATAAAAAGCGATGCCCTTTATGAATATGTCAAATCCTTTGACGATGACTCCGATCAGGGATTTGTATATAGTTATCCCAATAGAATTTTAGCACATTTTGATGTCAATCAGTTTGATGTTATGAAAGATAGAATTTTAAATTCTACTGGAAGTAACCGTGCGGTGGCCGTAACCTACGATCCGGCCCTTGATTGCAATCGTGAGGATATTCCTTGTTTGCAGATATTGCAAGCAGTAGTGCGTGATGGTGAATTGACAATTCACTGCTTTTTTAGATCAAATGACATATATGGAGCATTCTATTCCAACATGTTTTTTATAGCCTACATTGGAATAAAGCTTAAGGATGAGATAAATAAGGAAATCATAGGGGAAAAGCTAAACTTCGGTGGCGTTCATTATTACTCCTCATCAGCTCATATCTACAGTAATGATTTGAAAAGTGCTAAAAAATTAATTTCCAAACACTAATTTTCTATTTGATTTTTTTATTTTTTCATTGGCTATTTACAAAGAATATGTTTTATTTTCGCAGATTCTTAGTCATCGTTTGGAAGTTTCTATTTGATTCTTACTCATTTACATTGTGCTAAATAATTTATTATTGTTCAGAATGTTCAGTGAATATAGATTAAAATAGGTATTTAATTGCCTTATGGGATTTGCAGTCTTTAAAGTGGCAAAATAAGCGAACTCATTAAATTAAGTGCACTATACTTTTATATCCTTGACAATATATTCGATAATTAGCTAGGAAGATCTAATCTCTTATGGTTTGAGATTCTCCTTGATAAGTTCAATATTTCCTAAAATCAAGGGTATTATTTTATTTTACTGGTGAATAGAGAAATCTGAGTTTATAATGTCATACAATACAATCAACAATATATCATATCTAAGATGTTATGAATAATTGGCTGGTATGGATTTTGTAGCTGAAAAAGTATCTTTAATATATATGATGTTAGAATGGACAATATTGTACTAGACAATAACATCAAATAAAAAAATCCCAATATAATGGATTGCAGCTTCAGTAATGTTGTTCATCCAATTGTATAAGATTATTTATATTGGTGGAGATGACTCAAAGTTAGTGATGTAGAGCTTCTAGCATCTATCGGTGAAGGTATTGAATTAATTTTAGGGCTATTTGTATCTAATATTTATGAATTTGGATAATTTTTAATTTTTAGATTAACTGTAATGATTTTATAAAATCAGATTCGTTTTAATAATTATTATATGTAATGTTTTACTAAAATTATATTATTATAGGTGATTTAATGAAAAGTGATAATATTAAAAAAGGACTTCAAAGAGCTCCTCACAGGTCTTTATTAAGGGCCTGTGGTCTTAAGGATAATGATTTCGAAAAACCTTTTATTGGAATAGCCAATAGTTTTACAGATATTGTACCTGGTCATATTCATCTCAAAGAATTGGTGGAATTTGTAAAAGAGGGAATTATAGCTGCTGGAGGTATTCCATTTGAATTTGATACCATGGCGGTTTGTGATGGTATTGCAATGAACCATGAAGGAATGAAATATTCCCTTCCATCAAGGGAAATCATAGCAGCAACCGTTGAAAGCATGGCTAAGGGACACAGTTTTGACGGATTGGTATTGATTCCAAGCTGTGATAAAATTGTTCCGGGAATGATAATGGGAGCAAGCCGTGTTAATATCCCAACCATCGTCATGACCGGAGGTCCAATGGAAGCAGGCCGTTATAATGATAGAAATGTTGATTTAATTAGTGTTTATGAGGCTGTTGGAG
The DNA here is from genome assembly GCA_002496065.1 of Methanobrevibacter sp. UBA586. Taxonomy (GTDB): domain Archaea; phylum Methanobacteriota; class Methanobacteria; order Methanobacteriales; family Methanobacteriaceae; genus Methanocatella. The sequence continues at coordinate 12,608 of DAII01000048.1, read as the reverse complement.
AATATTCTGCTGGAAAAATCACAAAAGATGAAGTAGAAGAACTTGAAAGATGTGCATGTCCTGGGGCTGGAAGCTGTTCAGGTTTATTTACAGCCAACACTATGGCTTGTGTTACCGAAACATTGGGATTGTCACTTCCATTATGTGCAACCACTCATGCAAAGGATGAGGCAAACAAGGAAATGGCTTTTGAAACAGGAAAACGTATTGTGGANNAAATATCCGATATCCTAACTCAGGAATCATTTAACAATGCAATTGCCGTTGATATGGCTTTAGGTGGGTCAAGTAATACTGCACTTCACATTCCTGCATTGGCCAGTGAAGTGGATGGCGTTGAAGTTGATTTGGAATTGTTTGATAAAATTAGTCGTGAAGTTCCCCACATTGCTTTAATTTCACCTGCAGGTCAGGACACTATGATGGATTTACATGAGGCTGGAGGAATTCCTGCTGTCTTAAAAACTTTGGGAGATAAAATTGATACAAATCAGAAGACCGTTACAGGAAAAACTGTAGGGGAAAATATTGAATCTGCAGAAGTTAAAAATGAAGAGGTAATTCATCCATTGGATAATCCTGTTCATGAAGATGGTGGAATAGCTATCTTAAAAGGAAACATAGCTCCTAACGGATCAGTTGTTAAAAAAGGTGCAGTTGCAGAGGATTTAATGCATCTTAAAGGTCCTGCAAAAGTATTCAGCAGTGAAGAGGAGAGTACTGCTGCAATATTCAATCATGAGATTGATGAAGGGGACATAATTGTAATTAAATATGAAGGTCCTAAAGGTGGTCCTGGTATGAGAGAAATGCTCAATCCTACATCAGCCATTGCAGGAATGCAGATTAAAAATGTAGGGCTCATTACCGATGGTAGATTCTCTGGAGGAACTAGAGGTCCATGTATAGGTCACGTATCACCTGAAGCGATGGCTGGAGGCCCTATCGGTATAATAGAGGATGGGGATATAATTGAAATTGATATCACCAATCGTTCCATAAATGTTGATTTGTCAGATGAGGAAATTGCTTCTAGATTGGCTGAAAAATCTCATCCTGAAAAGGATGTTGACGGATGGCTTGCATTATATCAAAAGCTTGTATCTTCAGCGGATAAAGGAGCAATATTAAGGTAAGTGTTAATATGAAGCTTTTAAGAGTTAATGACATTGATATTGATGAGGTTATTAAAAGATCCCAAGTAAATGTAAATGATGTTTTAGGCACAGTATCTGAAATAATATCCAATGTAATAGAAAATAAGGATGAAGCTTTAAAGGAATACACTGAAAAGTTCGATGGGGTTAACCTTGATGACATAAAAGTAACCGACGCTGAAATCAAGGAGGCCTATGAAAACATTGATGATGGCCTATTGGAATCACTTAAACAAGCTTTAAACAACATTGAAGACTTCCATAAGATGGAAATTCCTGAAGAGTGGGATATGGAAGTAATCGAAGGAGTTAAAGCGGGTCAAATTGTAAGGCCAATCAATAGTGTGGGCTGTTACATTCCTGGAGGAAGAGCTGCCTATCCTTCATCTATTCTAATGACTGTTGTTCCCGCAAAAATAGCGGGTGTGGAAAAAATCGTATGTTGTTCTCCCCCTCAAAAGGACGGTAAAATTGGAGATGCAATTCTTGTTGCAGCTGATTTAGCAGGTGCTGATGAATTTTATAAGGTTGGTGGAGCACAAGCAATTGCTGCAATGGCATATGGAACTGAATCAGTTCCTAAAGTGGAAAAAATCGTAGGCCCTGGTAATATTTTCGTAGCAGCAGCCAAGAAATATGTATTTGGAGATGTGGATATAGAATTCCCTGCAGGCCCATCTGAAGTTTTAATTTTAGCCGATAGCACTGCAGACCCAGAATTCATTGCCTGTGATGTTTTGGCACAGGCAGAACACGATCCAAACGCCTCTTGCTTTGTTGTAACAGACAGTAAGGAAATAGCTTTCAACACTCTTGAAGAGGTCAACAAAAAAGCACCTGATGCGGTTCGCCACGAAATCATTGAGGAATCCCTAGAAAAGAATGGTGTCATTATTTTAACCGACAACTTTGAGGAAGCTATTGATATTACAAACAAATACGCCCCTGAACACTTGGTCATAATGACTGAAAATGACGAGGAAACCTTATCTAAGATTAAGAATGCAGGTTCTATCTTTTTAGGCAAATTCTCACCTGTGGCCTGTGGTGATTACGGATCTGGAACCAACCATGTACTTCCAACAGGAGGTGGAGCTAAAATGTATTCTGGCCTTTCAACTGAATCTTTCATTAAAAAACCTACAGTTCAAACTATCACTCCTGAAGGTCTGAAAAATCTATATTCCACCTGTGTTCCTATAGCTGAGTATGAAGGTTTCTTTGCTCATGCAGATTCCATCAAGACAAGATTAAACAAATAAAAGTTTACACTTGAAATACATGTCTTGTATTTCATTTTTTTATTCTTTTTTTTGAAATTATCTGATTTGGGATAATTTCTTTTCTTTACATAACTTTTTAAAATATGAAAATGTAATATTATATTATTATAAACTAGAGGTGAATTAATTTGCAAGGTTTATTAAATGACTGGAGAAGAACTGATTATACTAAAAATGTTACTCCAGAATTAGCTGGAGAAGACATAATTATTATGGGTTGGGTTCATGAAATCCGTGATTTAGGTGGAATTATTTTTGTACTTGTAAGAGATAAGGACGGTTTGATACAAGTAACAGCACCTAGTAAAAAGGTTGAACCTGAAATATTGGAAGAAATTCGTAAGTTCAGAAAAGAGTCTGTAGTAGCTATCGAAGGTACTGTACAGGAATCTGGTAAAGCACCTAATGGTGTTGAAATCATTCCAAGAAATATTGAAATTCTCAATTTAGCTAAACAACCATTGCCTATGGATCNNGATCCTACAGAAAAGGTAAGGGCAGAAATCGATACAAGACTTGATTCTAGATTCTTGGATATTAGAAAAGCTAATGTTAGCTCAATTTTCAAAATAAAAAGTCAAATGTTCCATACAGTAAGAGATTTCTTCTATGACAACGGTTTTGTAGAAATCAACACTCCAAAACTTGTTGCATCAGCTACTGAAGGTGGAACTGAACTGTTCCCAATTACCTACTTTGAAAAAGAGGCATTCTTAGGTCAATCTCCACAATTATATAAACAGATTATGATGGCCAGTGGAATGGATAGAGTATTTGAAATCGGTCAGATTTTCAGAGCAGAAGAGCACGATACCCTAAGACACTTAAACGAAGCTGTTTCAATTGATGCTGAAGCTTCATTTATGGATGATATCGACATGATGAAAGTTTTAAATAATATGATTGAACAAGTAATTATCGATATTAATGAAAACTGTGCTGATGAATTAGCTACTCTTGGTCATGAACTTCCAATTCCTGAAGAGCCATTTGCAAGAGTGACCTATGACGAGGCAGTAGATATTGTTAACTCTAAAGGTGTAGAAATGGAATGGGGAGAAGATTTGTCCCGTGCTGCTGAAAAAGCTTTAGGGGATGTTATGGGAGGATTTTACTTCCTAACCGAATGGCCAAGTGCTATCAAACCATTCTATGTAATGCCATTAGAATCTGATCCTACCAAATCTCATGCATTTGATTTGATGTATAACAATTTGGAATTGTCTTCCGGTGCAACTCGTGTTCACCAGTATGACTTACTTGTAAAACAAATCGAAGAACGTGACTTAAACCCTGATGCCTTTGGAAGCTACTTGAAAGCATTTGAATACGGTATGCCACCACATGCAGGTTGGGGAGTAGGTGCAGACAGATTAACCATGGTTCTTACAGGAGTAAACAATATTCGTGAAACAGTACTCTTCCCAAGAGACAGACATAGATTAACTCCATAAGAATGTGATACAATGAAAGAATACGAAATAGCTATTATTGGTGGANNCAGCAGGAATGATGGCCGCAATTGCCGCTGACAGTGATGATGTGGTGATTTTGGAAAAAAATCAGGAATTAGGAAAAAAACTTCTTCTCACCGGTGGTGGGCGATGCAACATTACAAATAACAAGCCAATAAAAAAGCTATTAAATTCTTTTGATGATAAAAATTTTTTAAAACATTCATTTTACACTTTAACCAATGAAAAACTGTTGGAAATATTTGAAAAAAAGGGCCTTAGCTTCATTGAAGAGGATGACAACAGAATATTTCCCGAAAGTGAAAAAGCTCAGGATGTATTGAGAGTTTTAGAAGAGTATCTGGATGATGTTGATATTATTTACGACTTTGACGTTTATGACATCTCAAAGGAAGATGACATATTCGTCGTCAACGATTATATTAAGGCATCTAAGGTAATTGTAGCTACTGGAGGTATAACCTATCAGGAAACCGGTTCCAGTGGTGCAGGCTTTAAAATGCTCGATACTCCAAGAACTCCTTTGAAATACGGTCATCNNATTGAAGAGTTGGCAGGAATCAATTTATATAACATCTCTGTTAGCTATGGAGAAAAAAGCTATTTTGGTGATGTATTAATTACTCATAAAGGCCTTACAGGTCCGGCCATCCTAGATATAAGTAATGAAATCTCTAAAGACTTGGACTATGATTTGCTTGAAAATTATAATGTGAAAATGGAGGATGTCAGAATATCTCTGGATTTACTACCTGATACAAACAAGGATGATTTATTGTCTAAGATTACCAAGGATTTCCAAGCTAAAGGCAAAACACTTCTTAAAAACTATTTAAAGTATTATTTGACCAATAGTTTCATTCCATTTTTCCTTGATCAGGCAGGAGTTGATGGTGAAGTTAAATTGGGTAATGTTTTAAAAGAGGATAAATTAAAAATAGTTAATTCACTTAAAGCCCTTAAAATTGATATAATTGGTTTTAATTCAGCATTAAGTAAAATCACTGTTGGAGGAATTAAAACTTCATCTATCGATCCAAAAACCATGGAATCATTAGATTGTGACGGTTTATACTATGCCGGTGAAATTTTGGAACCAGTAGGTCCAAGTGGTGGATATAACCTAAAAATAGCTTTCTCTACAGGATATTTGGCAGGACTATCAGCTTCTAAAGCTATTTAATCCTTTATTTTATTTTTTTTAATCTTTCTATTAAACAATCATCTATTAGTTTATTCTAATTGGTAATTTTATTTAACTTTATTTTCTTTTTGGTTGTATTTTAAAATAGAAAATGATTATTATTATCTATCAGTCTTTAGGGACCTTTTCTATATATTCATTCTCAATTTTATTTTTTCTTGTAGGTTTCTTAGAATTTCAAATTCTTCCTGATATTCTACATAGATTTCGCCTATTGAGAGACTATTCAACAATATTAAGTTATAGTGATTTCAATAATTTTAATGTACAAAATTTTTTAAACCAGGTTAATTTTCAGTTTGCAATCATCGAATTTGAAGGAATCAAAAAAAAGGGATTGGATACTATTAATTCAATAAAAATAAGCTATTGTTTAATGATGATATTAGAGAAGAGAAAATGATGAATTATATTACATTTGTGTATTTTATACTCATTCCGGCACAGGGAAAACTGAAGCAAATGGCCTATCTTGAATAGACATTTTTCATTTTTTATAAAATATTTAACTTATATTAGACAGAATTATAACTATGAAAAATGATAACCATGATATGTTTATGGGTGCATCAANNNNTGAAATAATTAGGGGCCTTATTGGTGATGACATTAAAGATTTAAAACCTGCAGAAAGGGATATAGTGGAACGTATTGTCCACTCGACTGCTGATCCTGAATATGCAAAACTTGTTTATTTGAGTCCTGATTTTGTTGAAGCAGCTATTAAGTCAATGAGAAACAATGAAACCATTTTAACAGATATTAATATGGTAAAATCAGGAATCACTCGTTATGATGGTGAAGTTGAATGTTANNAAAAAATGATGAAGTTAAAAAAATAGCCAAGGAAAATCAGATTACAAGAGCGGCAGCAGCTATTCGTTATGCGGCTGAAAATGATTTTGAAGGCATTATAGTGTCAGGTAATGCTCCAACTGCAGTTTGGGAAGCTATTGATTTATATGAAAATGGTGAAATTAATGTTAAGGCTATTGTGGGTGTTCCCGTAGGATTTGTAGGGGCTGCGGATTGTAAGGAAGCTTTAAAGAATTCAAACATTCCCAATATAATTACAGAAGGCCNNCGGCCCTAAAGGAGGAACTCCTATTGCCGTTGCATGCGTTAACTCATTGATTCAAACATTAAAAGAGGTATAAGATGAACTCAGAAAAACTATTCGAAGAAGCTAAAAAATATATTCCTGGGGGTGTAAATTCACCGCTAAGAGCATTTAAACCAAATCCTTTCTTTGTAGAACGTGGGGAAGGTTCTTATTTATATGATGTTGATGGAAACAAATACATCGATTACTGTTTGGCATACGGGCCTTTGATTTTGGGACATGCAAACCCGCAGATTGTAGAGGCTTTAGACAATCAGGCAGCTTTTGGAACTTCCTATGGGGCACCTACCGAAGGTGAAATTACACTTGCAAAGGAAGTGGTTGACAGAATTCCTTGTGCTGATAAGGTTCGTTTTGTAAATAGTGGTGGGGAAGCTACTATGAGTGCAATCAGGGCTGCTAGGGGATTTACTGGCCGTGACAAGATTGTTAAATTTGAAGGTGCATATCATGGTGCTCATGATTATTGTCTTGTAAAGCAAGGGGATGGTTTTGAATCCCTTCCTGACTGTTCAGGTATTCCTTTGGATACAACTAAAAATACATTAGTCGTTCCTTACAATGATGAGGAGGCTCTTACAGCTTTGATTGATGCTGAAGGAGAAAATATTGCATGTATAATTCTTGAAGTTATTATGGGTAACATTGGTTTTATACCTCCTAAACCAGGGTATCTTGAATTTTTACGTAAAATAACTGAAGAAAACGGTATTGTTTTAATTTTTGATGAAGTAATTACAGGTTTCAGATTATCCAGAGGCGGAGCTCAGGAATATTATGGCGTCACACCAGACATGACTACATTAGGTAAGATTGTTGGGGGAGGAATGCCTATGGGTGCTTTCTGTGGTAAGGAAGAAATAATGGATGTAATAGCTCCTGTAGGTCCTGTATATCAGGCAGGAACATTCAGTGGAAATCCAATGTCAGTAGTTGCTGGAATAAGTATGTTGAATCAGTTGGATGATGATGCCTATGCCAATTTGGAGGAAAAAGGAAGCTATTTGAGAGGAGCAATGGCGGATATTGTTGAGGATTTAGATTTGAATATCACTCCGGTTGGTGCAGGATCTATGTATCAGATATATTTCAATCCAAATGAAATTTTAAATTCAGTTGATGCGAAGGCTTCAGATGCAGATAGATTTTTAGTTTACTTTAAAGAATTATTGAATGAGGGTATTTTTATCCCGCCAAGTCAGTTTGAATGTAATTTCCTATCTACTGCTCATACAATGGATGATTTAGATAATACTGTTATTGCAATCGAAAAAGCATTAAAAGTAGCTTTTGAAAAATAATTTTATATATTATTTTAACTAAAGTAATTGTATAATAAAAGGTGTTTTTATGACTAATATGAAAGAGATTGCTGTATATGTTATTATAATAGTAATAGCTCTTTTGGCAGCTCAAGNNACACTTGAATGTTGTTGTTTCTGGAAGTATGGAACCAGAATTTTATAGAGGAGACATTGTAGCGGTTGAAAAAGCTAATTTGTTGGGGCTCGGTATTCAGGAATTTAATCCAGAAGACGTTAAAGTCGGCGATATAGTTGTTTATGATGCAAAATGGGTTAATGAACCTGTTATTCATAGGGTTATAAATATTACTGAAATTAATGGAACCAAATATTTTGTTATAAAGGGTGATAACAACAACGCCGCCGATCCTTATTATGTGCATCCAAGTCAAATTACCGATAGAGCAATAACTTTAGGTGATAACCCGATTGTAATTCCTTATATTGGAAATATTAACCTTTGGTTAAAAGGATTATAAAGATTAAATGGTGAATAAATGTATTTTGAAATAGAAAAACAAGCTATCGATTCTATTAATAAGGCAGTTCAAGATTTTGACTGCGAAGTTGATGATAATTTTCGTTTAGAGTTTCCACCTAATCCAAAATTAGGTGATTTAGCTAGTACAATTTCATTTGATTTAGCTAAAAAACTTAAAAAATCTCCAAATTTAATATCTGAGGAATTGGCTTCTAAAATTGAAGTACCTGAAATCTTCGAAAAGGTTGAAGCCGTAGGGCCTTATGTTAATTTCTTCATTAACTATGATGTGTTTTCAAAAGAATTACTTGAAAAAATAGATGAAATGTATGGTCACTTGCCAAAAATTGATGAAAAAGTTGTATTGGAACACACTTCAGCAAATCCCAACGGACCTTTACACATAGGTCATGTTCGTAATTCCATTTTTGGTGATTCTCTTGCAAGACTTTTAAAGTTATCTGGTCGTGATGTTGAAACACAATATTATGTAAATGACATGGGTAGGCAGATAGCTATTATCGTTTTGGGTATTACAGAGCTTGGTCTTAAAATAGAAGACCAAGAAGGAGACAAAATCGACCATAAGATTGGAAGACTTTACTTTAAAACCAATGAGAAGCTCGAGGAAAATGAAGAATTAAACTCACATGTGGATGCTTTAATTAAAAAATATGAAAGTGGAGATGACCCAGAACTAAACAGAATCTTTGAGGATGTAGTTGAAAAATGTCTGTCAGGAATTAAGGAAACACTTCAAAGAATTAACATCGACCATGATAGCTTTGAATGGGAAGGTCAGTTCATACGTAATAATGATGTATGGGATATGTTAGACTATATAGAGGAGGAAGGATTCGTCTCTAAAGGAGAAGTGGACTTCATTGATTTAACATTCTGGCAAATTGAAAAAGAGTTTATTCTTAGAAGATCTGACGGTTCCTCCCTATACTCAACAAGGGATTTGGCTTACCACAGATTCAAAAACAAACGTGGAGACGTTGTTTTAGATATTTTAGGTTCCGATCACAAATTGGCAGCTAAACAGATTAAGGTAATCTTTGAGGAAATTCTTAGGGAAAAGGCTCCTGAAGTAATATTCTATGAATTCATTACATTGCCTGAAGGTTCAATGTCTACTAGGAGAGGAGTATTTATTTCCGTGGATGAACTTGTAGATGAAGCTGTTAAAAGAGCAGCAGCTGAAATTGAAAAGAGAAATCCTAATTTAAGCCCTGAGGAAGTTCTTCCAATTGCAGAACAAATCGGAATTGGTGCTATAAGGTTCTTTATAGCCAAGCTTTCCCCTGAAAAACACATCAAGTTCAAGTGGGATGAAGCATTGAGTTTCGAAAGGGGTTGTGCTTCTATTCAATATGCACATGCAAGGGCCTGCAAACTTCTTAAAAAATCCGACAAGAACATTTCTGAATTGACTATTCCTGATGATTGGGTTCCTAATGAAAATGAAATAGATTTGGTTCGTACATTAGCGAAATTCCCACAGGTTGTAGAGGATTCAGCTAATAAACAGAGAATTCACAATATTACTCAATATTGTCAGGATTTGGCTAATAGTTTCAATAAGTTTTATAAAGCCGAACAGGTTATCGGCTCTGAAAATGAGGATTTAAGATTGATTCTTGTTGATAAAACCAGAATAGTTTTAAGAAACGCATTGGCTATCCTTGGGGTGGAAGCACCTGAAAAAATGTAGGTAGACCTTACATAATCTACTTATATTACTTTTTTTTTAATTTAATTAAATATAAGATCTGTTAACAGATCTT
>DAII01000048.1:2523-2693 GCA_002496065.1 Methanobrevibacter sp. UBA586 | reverse complement strand
CAGGAATAGTAGTGCGATTATTTTTGTATAATTTTGAATTAGCTAATAACATATTTTCACCTATTACCCATTAATCTTAATAGTTGTTTTTTATTTATAAATATTATGATTTAATTTGAAAATTTTTATACAAAATCACATTTTTTGGCGAATAACACTGTTATCCATAG
>DAII01000048.1:1111-2479 GCA_002496065.1 Methanobrevibacter sp. UBA586 | reverse complement strand
CTAAAAAGATTTATTTTAGGTAATAGTATAAAACAGCCTTTTGTGCATGGAGTCTGTTTTCAGCTTCATCGAAAACAACAGACTGTGGGCCGTCAATGACTTCAGCTGTAACTTCTTGGCCTCTGATGGCTGGAAGACAATGCATGAAAATTGCAGTAGGTTTTGCTAAGCTCATCAAATCTTTATTTACTTGATAAGGTAAGAAGTCCTTTTCTCTTTGAGCTTCTTCTTTTTCGTCCCCCATACTTACCCAAACATCTGTATAAACAACATCTGTGTCTTTAAGAGCTTCAGCAAGGTCTGCTGTTACGGTAATTTCACAATTGTTTTCATTAGCTATTTCTTTTGCCTTTTCAAGGATTTCAGCATACGGTGAGTATTTGTCCGGACAGGCTACGGACATATTCATTCCAAGCATTGCAGTAATTAAAAGAAGAGAATTGCATACATTATTTCCATCACCTACGAAGGTTAGTTTCCTGCCTTCAAATCCGTTTAGGTGTTCTTTTATGGTAAGCATATCTGCAAGGGCCTGACATGGATGTTCAACGTTTGTTAATCCACTAATGACTGGAATTTCAGCATATTTGGCTAGTTCTTCCACATCTTCATGTTTAATTGCTCTTATCATTATTCCATCTACAAATCTACTTAAGACTTTCGCAGTATCGGAAATAGGTTCTCCTCTTCCCATTTGGAGATCTTGGGATGATAAAAAGATTCCTCTTCCACCTAACTNNCATCAAAGGAAACTCTTGTTCTTGTAGATGACTTTTGGAATATCATAGCCAATGTTTTTCCATCAAGTGGTTTGTCTTCAACTTCTCCATGCTTAATTTTTTCAGCTAAATCAAGGATATGTTCAACCTCTCCCTGAATATCGCATACTGATAATAAATCTTTCATTATATTAACCTTTTAACTCTAAATAAAATAAACTATATCTTTTTATTTATTATTAAAGGTTTCTAATAAAATTAGTCGATAATCCTAAAATTTAAGATAGTGTTCAATAAAAATAAGAAGGTATCCAGATTGGACACGCTTATAAGATTTCATTCATATGGTCTACACGTTTTTGTACAAGTTCGGGAGTTCCAACATCACTTCTGTGATAAACATTTCCCTTTACATACTCACATGCCTTTTCAGCTATTTTTTCAGCCTCTTCAATAGTTTCTCCGGTAGCTACTATTCCAAGAGCCCTAGAACCTGAAAGTTGAATTCCTTCGTCTTCCTGACTGACAGCAGCATAGAATACTTTAGCTCCAAGAGCTTCAATGGCTTCTTCATCCACTTCAATAATTTCTCCTGCGTGGCTTGTTTCAGGATATCCGTCTGGAACAATGTATTTACAGACAGAAGCCT